>CAZYID010000019.1:21877-23011 GCA_964646595.1 uncultured Spirochaetales bacterium
GTACATAGTACAATAAAATAAATATGTTACCAAATTATTTAACAAGATACTGTATAAATGATGAAAATCCTTTTATTTCTTTAAATGAATTAGAAATTGAAAGAGCAAATAAAATTAAATCTGATCATTGTAGAAAATTTAATATTGGTGGATTTTATAAAGAAAAAAATTATTTATATCATCGTATAGAAATTGAAAAATGGATTTATAAAAATTTAATTGAGAAAGGCGGCTCTCCAAATTGTGAAGTACCAATATATATGTTTTTAGGTGAATCTCCTAAAGGTGATTATGATATTCGAAAAGATATTCAACCCAAGGCAAAAGGATATAAATTAAATATAAATAAGTTAGATATAAAAACAATATCATTTACTTATCCTGATAGTATGTATGAAATGATTTATGATAAAAATGGAATTCCATCTGAGGGTATTAGAACAAATACGCCAAAAGTTTTAATCTATGATGAATTAAATGATTATATTATAAAAAATAATATTTTAAGTAATCCTAAATACAGTATCGAAGCACAAGTATGGGATAAAAAAAGACTTATAGAAATATGGGAAAAAAAAGAATACGAAATAGTTAATTAATTGTTTATAATTTAATTATTTCAGTCCTTTTTTCATTATGAATCCTATTATTACTTGATTTTCCTCTTATTTTGTTTATTATTCTGGCATCTCTTTCTAATTTATACCGGCTATATTTTCTCTTTGTTTGACGGTATGATAATTTTAATATCTTTGATGTTTCAATAAACTTTAATTCTTTCAATTTAACTCTCTCTAAAATTTTAATTGTTGTTCTCTCTTTTTCATTCATTTTTAATATGTCCTCCAATGTATTATACCTCCAAAAAAGAGGTTAGTAAATTTTATTCAAAAAGGACATTTTAACTTTTTTAAATTTTTTTAAAAAACTTGACACAATTTATAAATAGTGTTAAATTAATTTAATGATAATGGTTATCATTATCATTAAATTAAAAATAGTTTAAACGCTATTTTTTTTACCCTGAGTGGTTTAGCCACTATACCAGCTGGGGCAATTTTATCTATTATTATAATAGTTAAAATTGCAAAAAAATTTAATAAATTTTTTAAAAGGAGTACTTGTTTATGAAAA
>CAZYID010000020.1:0-7747 GCA_964646595.1 uncultured Spirochaetales bacterium
ATTGTTGCAATTGCTGATGTTTTTGATGCACTTGTTTCAAAAAGATGTTATCGTGATGCATTGTCCATTGAAGAGGCTAAAAGACGAATAAAAGAAGGAAGAAGTAACCATTTTGATCCTACATGTGTTGATGCTTTTTTTAAGTCATTTAAAAAAATAGTTGATGTATATATTCATTATAGTTAATTTTTTTGATTTTAAATTTTTATGAATCCAATAGTAACATTAACAACAGATTTTGGAACAAAAGATTCTTATGTGGCTGCCATGAAAGGTGTTATTTTAAGAATTAATCCCAATATAAATATTATTGATCTGACGCATGATATTTCTCCTCAAAATATTTTAGAAGCAAATTTATTTTTATATAATTCCTGTCCTTATTTTCCTCAGGGAACTATACATCTTGTAATAATTGATCCGGGTGTGGGTACTGACAGAGATCCAATTGTTGTTTCTGCCGGGAATCAAATATTTGTATGTCCAAATAACGGGGTTTTAACTATGTTAAGCAGGAAACTTCAAATCAGAGAAATGAGGATAATTCAAAACAAAGATTTTATGCTTAAAGATATAAGTTCTACATTTCATGGAAGAGACATATTTGCACCAACTGCTGGATATTTAGCATCCGGTAAAAAACTTGATGCAGTTGGGGAAAAATTAGAAGATATTGTTATAATCAAAATTCCGGAACCAATTATAAAAAATAAAGAGATTATTGGTGAAATAATACATATTGATAAATTTGGAAATTTAATCAGTAATATTAATTCTGATCTATTAGTAAAGTTAGAAAATTATAAGATTTCTATTTGCAATATTAAACTTGATAAGATCTATGATACATATGGAGAAAAAAACATTAATGAAACTCTTACGTTAATTGGCAGTTCCGGATTTTTAGAAATTTCTATAAATCAAGGTAATGCTTTCAGAGAATTAGGGATTGAAATTGGAGAAAAAATAATAATTAAAACTTAAAAAAATTTTTGATACAAAAAAAGAAGATTGGATTGAAATTAAAGAAGTGCTAAAATATTCATAAAGAATATGACTGCAAACAGTATTCAAGGAGAAAAAATGTTTAATATAAAAAAGCCGTTAAAAATTGTTTTGATTTCAGTATTATCTTTAATTGCAGTATTATTAATTACAATAATATTATTACTTGTTTTTTTCCCTTCAGAGTTAGCGAGGAAGGAAATTGAAAAACAAGCATCTAAGTTTTTACAGACTGAAGTTAAATTAGAAAAATTAAAATTTTCTATTTTTAACGGTTTTGAATTAAGAGAATTATCTGTTAAACAATTTGATGGAAGATGGAAAGATCAATATATTCTTAAATTAAATAAAGCTTATTTAAAGTACAATTTACTGCCAATATTATTCAAAAGAGAATTATCAATTAAAGGATGTGTTATTGAATCAGGTGTTATAAATCTTGAAAGAACCAGGCGTGGTGCAAATTGGGATCATTTTATAAATATTTTTAATGCAAAAGAAAAGGATTCTACTATAAGTAAAAAAGATTCTAAAAAAAAGGACAAAGACGAAAATATCGTTAAATCATTTCCTATTGATATTGATCTTAAAAAGATTGGGGTACAGGATATTTCATTAAATTATACTGATACATCATTTTTTGATATCCCATTATTAGTTAATCTTAAAGATGTAACTCTTTTAGCGAAAAATATCAGACTAAAGAATAATAAACCATTTGATCTAACCAGTAAAGTTTCAATTGGAGTAAATGGCGGAGAATATATAAGCTTAAGTTCATTTGTTAAATCCAGCGGGAAATTAAAAATATTTGATGACCAAAGTAATGAATTTTTTTTAAACGGCCCAATAAAGATTGATTTGATTAAAGCAAATTTTGCTTCAAAATTATTAAAAGAATTGATTGTAGAATTTATCGGAGATTTGATTGGTAATATTATAGGACCTGAGCTTAAAGGATTTTTAAGTGATAAAAACTTTATATTAAAAGAATCTAATATTCACTTTGACAATATTTTAAATAATTCTAAAGGCATAATAAATAAAGAAATAGAAAGAGCCGGAACAATTGTAGAGAAAAAGAAAGATTTTATCGAATATAAATCAGAGGTTTTAAATGATTTTGAGAAACAGCAGAAATCACCTTTAACAGAGATAGACAGTAAGATTGATGCAATTGATGACAGAGTTTCTCCTATACTGGATAATGCATCAAGAATTCCTTTTGTTGAAAAATTTGTAAATTTAAGCGGATATAAAAATGAAATAAAAAAATTAAGAAATAAATCTAATGACCGTAGAAATAATCTTAAAAACAAGTATCAAGGAAATCTTGATAAGGAACTTTTAACTGTAATTAACAATGCAGTTCCAAATAGAATCCCTTCTTATAAAGAATATGAAAATGAATTTTTTAGTAGAGTTGATTCGTTAAAAGGTAATCTTACAAAAAATATTAGTAATTTTTCTGTCTCTTCATTTGTAGATTCATATATCCCGGATTTAACTTTTATTGATAAAGGTTTTGAAATACTTGGTTTGTCCACAATTTATTATTTAAATAAAGTAGAATCAAAAACTAAAAATTTTAAATTTAAATCAAATTTTTTAAATATTGATGGAGATTTTAAAAATAAGAAAAGAGAAATTGATTTTATTGGGGACTTTGATATCAATAATGATTTTCTTAAAATAGGATTTCTTCCAAATAAAGATTTGAAAGCAAAAATTCAGGTTTTTGGAGATCTAAAAGATTTAAGAATTAAAATTTTAGAATTTCCAAAGTTAAAAATCGATGCTGATAAATTAAGAGAGGCTTCTGTGTCGATTGTACAAAGCTTTTTAAATAAAAACTATAGTGACAATGTAGTTATTTCTCAAGTATTAAATAAATTTCAAATTATGGATATAAATGAAAAAGAATTAAAAAATAAACTTTTAGATATAAAGAATTTAAACTTTGAAAAAATGATTAGTGAAAAAAATGAATTGGTAAAATCAATTGATAAAGATACCGGCAAAATTATTGATGAATTAAGAAACAGGATACCAGGATTATAAATTATTATTTTTTTATATTTTGAATTGTGATTATTTTTTTTCTACATCATCAGTAGTGTCAGATGTTTGAATATTTTCTATTGAAATAAAATCTATTGTATCTAAGACAGAATATATATAATTTTTTTCGAGTTCGTAAAAATCTTTTTTTATCCATATATCAATTTTATAATTAATATCATTTTTATTTAATAATACTGAAGTAAAAACAAATATATTATTGGGATTTATTGTTGTCTCAAAAATTGTAGAAAATGCCTTAATATTTTTAAAAATTGCTTCGTCATTTTCCTCAATAAATTTAATTTTGTAATCTTTAATTTCTTTTTCTGTGGTAGTTTTAATAACTTCAAAATATTCTTCGTTAGTTAATCCAAGACTTTCACAAGTTCCTCTAATGCCTATCTTTTTTTCATTATTATATCCTACAAAAAGCACTTCGCTTAATTCTGATGCAAAATATTTTGCATATTTTTTCTGGAAATCATCAAAATCTTCATATTGAGTATTAATTATCCAATCACTGTTAAACTCAAGCGTAAGACCTAATTTGTTATTAATATATTTAAAATCTTGATATTGATCTTCATATTTATTACATATTTTTTTTGTTTGATTTAGCTCTTTTTCCTTTTCAGCTTTTGTTTTACAGCAGATGCAGAGAAAAAAAATTATGGAAATAAATAAAATTTTTTTAAATATTCTCATTTTTATTTTATTAAAATAGTACTAAATAAATTTTTTATTTCATCAGGAATAGCAATTATTTTTTTTGTTTCTTTATTTATTAAAACCTGTTCAATTGTGGCTATAACTGCTGTTTTATCTTTTTTTTTTATTGTATATAACCATTCAAATCTAATTTTGTCTATTTTTTTAATTTGTAGTATAATTTCAATTTTTTCCATCATTAATAATGGAATTTTAAACTGAATATGCATGTTAGTAATAATAAGTCCATATTGAAAAGAATTTATATCAAAATTATTATCAATAAAAAAGTGAACACGTGCTCTTTCTAAGTAGGCTATTATTTTGGTATGATGAGCAATACTATAACTATCGATATCTTCAAATTCTACTGTTACTGGATAAATATACATGGGCTTTTATTATATTATATGTTTTTCATATTGATAGAGGTCATGTACGTCGCCTTCTTTTATTGAAGAAAAACTTCTTACTTGTAATCTTAAATCACCGTTTATCATTCCTTTATGCAAATTTTTTATATTTTTAAATCCTGCATCCTGAAATGCGAGTTTTAAACCATTTTCAAGATAAGGTAAGAAATCAACTAAACTGCCTCTGTCAATGACAGCGCCAGATACTCCTTGAGCAACTTTTATATCATTATTACCAATCATATATCGCTTATTCCCGCCTTCTTTCATTGCTTCTATACTTGCCATTCCGCGATATTTTTTTAGCCTGACACCTTCTTTATATGTATATTGCCCGGGTGACTCAGCTGTTCCAGCTAGAAGCCCACCCATCATTACAGTATTTGCTCCGAAACTAAGAGCTTTCATAATTTGTCCAATAGTGCTTATTCCGCCATCAGCTATTACCGGGACATTATATTTTTTTGCTATTTTAGAAGTATGATATACTGCTGTTGCCTGAGGTCGTCCTACAGCCATAGTTTCCTGAGTTGTACAGATTGATCCAGGACCCATTCCCACTCTTAAACAATTTGCGCCTGCTTTTATTAGATCTTCAGCTTGATCAGATGTTACAATATTTCCGGCAATAATATCCAAAGATGGATATTTTTTCTTAATATATTTTATTGTTTTTATTTGATATTTATTATGTCCCTGAGCAGAATCAATAACAATTATATCAACTCTGTTTTTTACTAATTCTTCAAGTCGTTCTATATCTTCTTCAAAAGTAGATATTGCTGCGCCGACTCTTAATTGCTTGTTCGCATCTTTTGTGGCATTAGGAAAATCTCTATTTTTCTTTAAGTCGGTTCTTGATACAAGACTTTTTAATTTAAAATTTTTATCAACTATCGGGAGTTTTCCTACTTTTGTATTGTGTAGAATGTTATTAGCTTCTTGAAGAGTTATTCCTTCATTTGCAGTAACTAATTTAGTAGTCATAACATTTTTAAGTATTTTTGAATAATCAGTTTCAAAATCAGTATCTCTTGTAGTTACAATGCCAACTAGTTTTGTATTTAAGGTTCCGTCTTCTGTTATCGGTATACCGGAAAAGCCTAGATTTTTTTTAATATCTCTAACATCCTGAATCGTATTTTTTGGGCTCAAAACAACAGGATCAACAATAAAGCCATTTTCAAATCTTTTAACATCACGCACCATTCTTGTCTGTTCTTCAATAGTGTTGTTGTAATGCAAAATACCAATTCCACCTAATAATGCCATAAAGATTGCCATTTTTTCTTCTGTAACAGTATCCATTGGAGATGAAATAAAAGGCAAGTGTAATTTAATATGTTTTGTGAGCTGTGTCTTTAATTCGACATCTTGTTTATCAAAATCAAAAAAACCCGGTAAAAGAATGATATCATTATATGTATAGCCAATATATTCACTAAAGATTTGTTCTGCGGTGAATCCATCTTTTCCCATAATTTTACCTCTTTTAAATTAGAGATGATGATAACAAAAAACAAAAATAGGGTCAAGAATTAATAAATGAATAAAATAATATTTTTTCCCTTTTCTATTTAAAAATAAAATAAATATTTAATATTATAAATTTTATATTATAATAAAATAGCAAGTAAATTTCTTATTAAATATTAAGGTATTAAAGAAATTGAATCAGGGACTAAAGAGATAAATAATACAAAAGTTTTTTTAAATGATTTAAAAAAATTCGGAGAATTTAGATAAGTTAAATGAAACAATAAATCGTTTTAAAACAAAAGAATAATATTTATAGAAAATATTTTATGAAACAAATAAAAATTAAAAGAGAAGACTTGGAATCTTTTTGTGCAAAAGTCTTTGAATACTATAAGTTATCAGAATTAGATGCATTATCTTCTGCAAAAGTATTAGTAGCAGCTGATGCAAGAGGGATTCCTTCACATGGAGTAGGAAGGTTAAGAAGGTATATAAGTGGATTAATAAATGGTTTAATGAGTCCATTAGCAAAATATGAAGTTATAAAAGACACTCCAATAAGTATTGTAATTAATGCTAATGGAGCAATGGGAGCTCCAGTTAGTGTAAGCACTATGAATAAAGTTATTGAAAAAGCAAATAAAACCGGTGTTTCTTTTGGCAGTGTTAAAGAATCAAATCATTTTGGTATTGCTGGATACTATGCATCAATGGCGCTTAAACATGATATGATTGGAGTTGCAATGACAAATACAGCTGCCCTTGGTGTACCTACATTTAGCAGTAAAGTAATGTTCGGTACAAATCCCATTGCTTTTGCTGCACCTGCTGATAAAGAAGGCGAGTTCATTTTAGATATGTCAACAACTGTTATAACTCGAGGAAAAATAGAATTATATAAAAAAATTGGTAAAGATCTACCAATAGGCTGGGCTGTTGGCAAAGATGGAAAATCAGCAATTGAACCTGAAATACTTTTGAATGATATGTTTAATCGTATAGGAGGAGGTATTTTACCAATAGGGGGTGAAGGAGAAGAATTTGGAGGGCATAAAGGTTATGGTCTTGCAGTAATGGTAGATATATTATGCTCAATTTTATGCGGAGCTTCATCGGGTTCTGATATATCTGATACTGCTACATCATCTGCTAGAGTCAGTCATTTTTTTGGGGCAATTAAAATTGATAATTTTAGAAATCCGGTTGATTTTCGTAAAGATATGGATAAAATGCTAAGTAAATTAAGAGAATGTAATCCGGTTGAAGGACAAAAACAGGTATATTATGCAGGATTAAAAGAAAAAGAAAAAGAAGTAGAAACACAAAAATTTGGAGTTCCTTTATTGGAAAATGTTTATAATGATTTGTGTCTGATTGCAAAAGAATGTAATATCATGATACCTTTAGTGATTAAATAAAATTATATCTGATATTTAATAATTTATTTATTTTTATTTATTCGTTTATTAATAAAAAAAAGCAGGTTATTAAACCTGCTTTTTTTTTCGTTTAAGTATGATAGTTATTCAGCATAATCATCGCTGTTAAAAAGTTTTTCTGCTTCTCCTGGTATCTGGTTTTTTAGAACTAGAGTTATTTCATATCTTGGACCTTGAAAGTATTTAAGCAAGAAACTGTAAGTTTCGCCAGCAGTAAGTTCTATTGATCCTTGATATGTTTGTGTAGCATGAACGCCATCGCCATCAACAACTTTTGTTCCGCCTATCCATAATACAGCTCCATCATCACATTGAATTGTAAACTTATAAGTTCCGTCAACCGGAGCAGTTATTTGACCTTCATAAACAATTCCAAACCACTCAAATCTGTCAGTTATTCCCGGGAAACCTTCTGAAAAGCTTCTTTTTGGAACATTTATTTCTTTTGCGTAGAAATTTTCTCCTAATTGAGCATCTGTAATATAACCAACATTTTTACTGTCGCTAGGCATTTCAAATACTTTTGCAAGTAAAGAGTTATCCATTTCTTGTGTTGATCCAAATGGATTAACTTCTGTTGTTTCTCCGTCATTTACCTGCACTGTTTGACTTGTTGTAGTTCCATCACTGTTTTCAACT
>CAZYID010000020.1:7847-22983 GCA_964646595.1 uncultured Spirochaetales bacterium
ACCTCCTGTGTCAGGATCTGTTTCACCTATATCAGCAATTGGGGCTTCATCACCTCCACCACCTCCGGAAGAACTTCCGCCTCCTCCTCCACCGCTACTACTAGAGTCAGTGGGGCAGCCAATAAGAATAATTGTTATTATAAATGATAGAAAAAGCAATGTCTTCAAGTATTTATTCATATTATTACTCCTTTTTTAATGTTTCATTAATATTTATAGCAATTTAGATGCCAATATTTTAATTATTATGCTAATTCGTTGTATATCAATAAGTTAACTGTTATAAATTTTGATTTTATTATAAAAAAGGGTATGCAAAATGCATAAATTATGCATTTTGCATAATGAAATAGAGTATATTTATATATTTCTTTTTTTAATAAAAAAATATATAAATGTATGATTTGATTATTAATTTGTTTAGTTTTTTAAAAAACATTTAATAAAATAAGAAAAAAAATGGAATTTTAATGATAATAAAGCAGATAAAATTAGGAAATATGAATAATTTTACTTATTTGATTGGTTGTGATATCACCAAAGAAGCTGTTGTAATTGATCCAAATTCAAGTGTAAATAAAATAGTAGATATTGCAAAGTCTTATTCTTTTAAAATAAAATATATATTTAATACACATTATCATGCTGACCATACAAATGGAAATGCAAGATTAAAAAAGCTGACTGGTGCAAAAATATTAATTCATAAACTTGAAGCTAAATCATTGAGGCAAATAATAAATCTAATAAAAATAGGTACTTGCCATTTTTCATTATCTCCTTGCGCTGATATAATTATTGATAAAGAAATTATTTTTAAAGTTGGAAATATTGTGTTTGATATAATTCATACACCGGGACATACTCCTGGAGGAATATGTTTTTATACAAAAGGTAATCTTTTTACAGGAGATACTTTATTTGTTGGAGACAGCGGTAGGACTGATCTGGCAGGAGGAGATAGATCCTCTTTAGGGGCATCTTTAAGAAAATTAATGTTAAAATTTCCTGATGAAACAATTGTATGGCCCGGGCATGATTATGGTCAAACACCGACATCAACAATAGGATGGGAAAAACAAAATAATATTAATGCAAAAGAATATAGATTTAATGAATGATTAAAAATAATAATATCTTATATAAAAAAATATTATAGTGAACGTAATAGCAATTTTATTATTGACATTGAAACTCTATTTTTTTCATATGTTGCTGTTGCATTAATATCAAAAAAGATTTCATTATTACTGATTGCTTTAACTTCTATTTGAGGTTCGATTTCAAATGAGAGCACATTTAGGTTCCAATTTTTTTTGTCAAAGCTAAAAGAAAATCTTCTTCCTTTTAAGAAAAAAAACATATCCTGAAGAGATTTGATACTAATTATATTTGATTTTGATTGACTTTTGATTAAGTTTCCATCTATATTTACTTGTCCGGAAAGAATTGTTCCTGCTGGAATATAAAGAATTATTTTTTTTAGATCAGCTGTTATTTTTTTTTCATCCGAATTTGAAAAAATCATGTCTTTTTTTAAATTAACTATTTTTTTTACTTCATTAGGCATTCCTTTTAATGGAGCTCTGCCTATACTAAATGCCATTTTATACTTCACAGATAATGTATTATCTTCAATTACTGAATCAAAAAAGTAATCATTTTTAATTCCTTCTATTTCTGTGTTTGGATCACTTTTACTTAAATACCATGTTTTATTATCAAGAGAGTATAGTGTTTCTTTATCTTCATATGTAATATATATAGGTTTTGTTGTCATAAATTTATTATCTGTAAGAGAATGAACAAAACTATCTTTTGTTGGAACTGCTTGCAGACTCTCAATGTTAATTGTAGTATCTTTATTGAATGCGATTATTGCTTGAAAAGTATTTGTTATATATTTAAAAAACTGCAGTGATTCTTTTTCATTGTCTTTAACTTCATTCATTTTGTCTAATAAATCTTTAATTAATTTAACAATATTCATTTCTGGAGTATTTTCCGGAGGTTTTCCGCATGAAATGATAAGTATAAATGTAATTATTAATATAAAAAGCGGTCTAATTTTTTTCATTTTAATACCTCGAATAATATAAATTAATAATAACAAATTTTAAATAATTTAATCAATATTTTTTTTATTTTTTAAATTATTTTAGATTTAAAAATCTAATAATATTATTTAAAAAGTCTTCTTTTTTTTCTATATGAGGAACATGGTTTGTATTAGGAACAATCCACAACGCCGAATTTTTAATTGTATTAAAAGCTTTTATTGGATGATCCACATCAAAATAAATATCTCGATCTCCATTGACTATTAATACAGGGCATTTTATTTTTTTTATTTCATCTAAAATGCTGTAATCTTCTGACATAATATAAGTTAATTTATAGCTTGATATTATATCCCAGAATTTTTTTGCATATTCTTTTCCGTTCATTTTGATTAAATTTGTCTTTAATTTTTCATTTATTTTATCAAATGGCCGGAATGTTAAATCAGATTTTATTGCAATTTTTTTATCAGAATAGTACCCAACTGACTCGGCAATAACTTTATGTACTTTTTCCGGATTTCTTTCAGTGTAAATAAGAGCGATTGCCCCGCCTAAACAGTGCCCGCAAATATAAAATTTTTTTAATTTTAATTTTTTTACGAATTCTTCAAGTTCTTTAACATATAAGTCAATTAAATCATCTTCTACAGTTGATGTAAATCTATCAGATTTTCCGTATCCAAATCTGTCATAATCAATAACTGTAAAATGCTTAGATAATTCCTTACGAATACAGTCCCATGACGTAGTATTAAAAAACCCGTCATGTAAAAGGATAATATGTTCACCTTTGCCTTGTATATTATAATAAATGTTTTTATTGTTAATATTTATTAATGGCATTAAAAGTCCTTTTTAAAATATTAAATCTTTTTTAATTAAGCTGGATTGATATTTAAATTGATTTTATGAATTTATAAAATAACTTTTACTTAATTTTACAAATAATTGTTTTAATTTATTTTATAACTTAAAAATTGAACTCTGTCCCCATTCATCATGGATATCAGTAATAGTTTTTATATATTTTTAGATAAAATATTCCGATTAAAAAATAAAGCAAAGAATTTTTTTTGAAATTTTTTAGTTTACTTGACAATAAAAAATAATATTATTATGATCATTTTCTTAATCATAATTCTTAATCGTAATTCTTAATCATAATAAGGAGAAAAACATTTGATTTTAGCAATTGATATTGGTAATACAAACATTGAGATTGGAGTATTACCTATAAAAAAAAATGATTTTAATCTTATAGCAACTTGCAGATATTTCACAGGATTAGAAGTAACATCTGATCAGGTGGCTCTTTTTATTCTTAATTTTTTAAGCCAAAAAAATATTGATTCATCTAAAATAATAAAATTAATTTTTTCTTCTGTTGTTCCGCCATTGAATAATATTTTCAGGAAAATGTTTATTGATTATTTCTCAGGAGAAATAATAGAAGTTAATGAGCAAATAGAACTGGGTATTACAAATTGTTATAAAAATCCAAAAGAGGTTGGCAGTGATAGATTAGTTAATGCAACTGCAGCATATAAACTATTTAATAAAAATTGTATTATTGTAGATATGGGTACAGCTACTACTTTATGTGCAGTAACAGATGATGGTAAATATTTAGGCGGTGCAATTTTTCCCGGAATAACCACTTCTACTCAAGCACTTACTAGTAATGCAGCAAGATTACCGTCAATCAAGATTCAAAAAAAAAGACAATTATTATCTGAAGATACAGCATCAGCTATAGAATCAGGAGTTTATTTTTCTAATTATTATGCAATTAAAGGAATGATCAGGCAATTAGCAGATGAAATTGGCTTTAAAAATTATATTACAATTGGTACAGGCGGTTATATCACACTTTTTAAGGATGATAAAATTTTTGATATCATTGATTCAATATTAACATTAAAGGGATTAAAAATAATTCTAGATTTAAATAGTTAAAAGATATTTAGGATATTGTTGTTTTGAAAGATGAAATTAATAAGTACGTAGCTATAGAATCCCCTTTAGTTAAATCTAGTGAAGATCCTGATAAAATTGATATAACTTTTGAAAATAAAAAAATAATAATAGCAATTTTATATCGTGATAATTATAATACAATTGAGTTTAACTTTTTTAAAGAATTTAGTTTGTTATCCCCTTCACTGAAAATACTTGATAAATATTCAATCAATTATTCTAAGGTGCCTCTTAAAATTAAAAATATTGAAGATTTTAAGTATATTATTTTTAGAATTGATAATGATTTTTATGTTTTTACTTTATCATATGATAATGATTATCAAATAACAAGTGAAGATCAGCAAAAGTTTTGTTTTAAGTTTTCAACAGAACAATCTTTTAATATTAAAATAAATAAATATGAAAAATTAGCAGATTTTTATATTCAAATAAACAAAAATTATAATTTACTGCCTTTATGGCTGAATAATCCGGGAGTTATGATTGGTTTTAATGAATTTATGAATGAAGGCATTACATTTGCTGATATAAAATCTGAAATTAAAAATAATGAAATATATGTTATTCTAAAAAATTGGATTTATTACAGTAAAAATTTTAATAATAAAAAAAAATTTAACATTAATAATTTTATACAGAAAGCTAATTTTAATAACATTCGATACATCCTGCAATATAATAACTGTATTTCGGAAGAAAAGAATAAAGACTTTTCAATTGTTAGAATGAGAAATGGCGAATTGTTTTTAGATAATAATACTGTTTTAATAGATTATTTTAATAAACAAGGTGAAGATGAATTATACAATTGCTACAAAGAAATTTTTTCTTTGAATTCTTCAGGAATTTATTTATATCCACCATATTTTTTTCTATCGGATGAAGGATATTTGGATAAAGTTGTTACAAAGGGAGCACATGAAATATTAGTTTATTCAAAAAATGTAAAAAAAGGATTAGTGAGAATAAATAATATAATTAATAAGTTAAAGAATAATGATAGTAAAGAAAATTCAATATTTATAACAAATGTTTTAAGTGAATCTTTAAGTTCAGGAGTTTATTTAAAAGAAATTTTTAGCAGTTTAGATGTTGAAGTAGTTAATTTTGAAGATTTGTACAAACAGGGATTTATGAATTTTGGATTATATTTAAAACAAAAAGATATAATTTTTAATAAAAAAGAAATAATTAAAATTTTTATTTTAATTTTTTGTGTTCCTGTTTTTATTTTTGATTTAAATTTAATAATGAACTTAAGTAAAAATGAAAATTATAAAGAAAATTTATTAAATATTTTAAAAACAAGATTCAGCTTAAATTCTTTGTTTGACAATGTTTTAATTGATTTTATAAAATATGGAATAATTCCAATTAAAACAGTTTTTAAAATAAATATTTTTAAAGGATTTTTAATAGGCAGGTATTTGTATTGTGCTTTATTAAATGAAGGATTATTGAATAATGATTTATATTTACCGGAGGGGAAGTGGTATAGTTTAGAAGATGATTTTATTATTAATGGCGGATGCAATTTTGTCTATAAAGGAAGTAAAAAAAATTATTATTTACTTCAAAAAGAAAATACCATTGTAATTTATAATCAAACTTCAGAATTTAATAAATTATTAAAGAACAAGAAGATAAAATTTGTTGTTTTTTATAAAGGTGATTTTTTGCAGGATAAAAAAGTTAAAAAAAAAATATTAGAGCGTATTTTAATTGATAATAAAACAATTGAGATTTATCATAATTTTGAACTTAAAAAAATAAAGAATAAAATATTAATAAAATACATTTCCGGGAATAAAGATAATCTGGGAAGAGATATTATTTTTGATTTTGTTTTAGATCAGAAAGAAACAGATTATATTTTTTGCAATAATAAAAAAATAATATATAATCGAAAAAAGAATTCAGTTGAATTTAATAGTGTAAATAAAGAAAATAAATTAATCTTTGAAATAACATTTTTAGAATAAAATATATAATTACAATAGGTATTTAGATTGAGAAAAATTGATATTTCAATTATTGAGAGAGAAGTAGAAAAGCTTTTTATTGATTCAAATTATATTCTTCCTGATGATATTAAAGACGGGATCAATAAAGCTATTTCAAATGAAGACTCTGAGTTATCAAAAAAAGCATTAAAAATTTTAAAAGAAAATCATGAAAAATCAGAAGAAATGATATTTCCTTTATGCCAGGATACCGGGATGGCTGTTGTTTTTCTTGAAGTCGGGAATGAAGTAGAATTTGTTAATGGCTTTATTATTGATGCAATTCATAATGGTGTAAAAAAAGCATACGAAAATGGATATTTACGTAAATCAGTAGTAAATGATCCATTAATAAGAGAAAACACAAATAATAATTTACCTCCAATAATTCATACAGAAATAGTTAAGGGAGATAAAATAAAAATAACCGCCATGCCTAAAGGTTTTGGTTCAGAAAATCAGTCGGGTTTAAAAATGATGAGTCCATCAGATGGTAGAGAAGGTATAATTGATTTTGTAGTTAATGGAGTAATTACTTCAGGAGGTAAGGGCTGTCCGCCGTCTATTATAGGTATTGGAATTGGGGGAGATTTTGAATACAGTGCTCTATTAGCCAAGAAAGCATTATTGATCCCGTTAAATGAAAATAATCCGGATAAATATTATCAGGAAATGGAAGAAGAAATTATAGCAAAAATTAATAATAGCAATATAGGGGCTATAGGAATAGGCGGAAAAATTTCTTGTCTGGGAGTAAAGATATTAACTTATCCAACACATATTGCAGGACTTCCTGTTGCATATAATTATTGCTGTCATGCCAGTAGGCACAAATCAGTAATAATATAATAATTTCTTTTAGCTCTGTCCCTTTAAAACTTATGCTATTATTTCTACTCTATTTCCATCAGGATCCAATATACAACTTTCATAATATCCGTCCCCGGTTAATCTTGGTTCAGATATTATTTGATATCCATCGTTTTTTAAAGACTCTGTAATTTTATTAACATTTTTTTTGCCATTAACATTAATTGCAAAATGGATAATTCCTAAATATTGCCGTATAGGGTCATTTTTATTTTCAGGTATTTCCGGCATCTGCATTATTTCCAGTCTAACTTCATTTGTAAATTTGAGGAAAAAAGATTCGAATTTTTTTTGTTTATTGATATATTTTTTATTTGATTTGCAGTTAAAATATTTTTGATAGAATTTTTTTAATAGTTCTATATCTTTTGACCAGATAGCAATATGATCAATTTTTATCATTGTATTTTTTTATAAGAGCTTCATGATATTTTTTTTAATTAATTTAGTATAACTTTTAAAAATATCTACTAAGGATCCTAATTCATTATTATTATCTTCATTAAAAAAAAGCAAAATTAATGCTCTAATATCTCCATAATATTTTATTGGGAAAAGAAATAATGCTTTCATTTCTTTTAGTGCTTGTATTGTTTTAATTTCTGTAAACAAATTACCATATTTTTTATAATTTTTAACATAGATAATTCTTTTCATAGAATATAAGTGTTTAATAAGGATATTATGTTCATTAAGAATAACTCTGCTAATTTCTTTATCATTAAATCCAATTTTATGTATTTCAATAAATGAAAATTCTTTGTTTGTTGAGATTAATAACGAAAGTTTATTTGCATTTGCACTTTTATGTATTTCTTCCAACAACACCTGCAATTCTGTATGTTCAATAGATAATGATCTGATTTGATCTGCTAACTCATTATTTTTTAAATTTTGACTGAAAAATTCTTTTGGTATTTTTGGGACTTTTTTAAATTCTTCAGCAGGAGATGTTTCCTGATTTTTAAGTTTTTCAAATTTTGCGAATTTTTTATTTAATTCTTGATCAGTAACTTCATTATTATTTTCAAATGTAACATTATCAATTAACTTATTATTATTAGATAATTTTGTGGGAATTTCAATTGAAGTGTCATTGAGTGTTTTTATAGAAATTGCATCTGAAATTTTATCAAATATTAATTCAATTTTATCAAGGATCTTATTGGTTGAATAATCTCCTAATTTTTCTTGAAAACTGTCATCTATTTTTTTAAAAATCATATCAAGCTCATCTTTTAATATTTTTTTGTCTCTAACAGATAATTTTTTAAAGTCTAAAATTAAATCTTCAAAAAATTCTTCTTTTCTTCCTGTTAGATCTTTATGAAGTTTTTCTAATTCTTCTTTATTTTTTGAATTTAAAAGTTCATCTAATATTTTTAATGTAAATAATATTGATTTATCTTTTGCTTTTCCAAATTCCTGCTTTTTAATAAATAAAATAATTATTAATAATAACTGCAGTGATAAAAAAAGAAGGATTAATAATATAATTATAATAATATTAATATAGTTCGACATATTTTGTTTTTTTTTAAATAAAATATAAATTATTATATAATAAAATTCAACATTATAGATTTTTTTAATATTTATAAATTTTTTTCTATAATTTTTTTTCTATAATCTGTTGGAGAAAAACCGGTATAATTTTTAAAAACTTGGCTAAAATATTGTGAATTATCTCCGAATCCGACTTTTGATGCAACATTATATATCATATCATCATCTGGATTTTCAAGTAGTTTTTTTGCTCTTTCCATTCTTTGCTCAGTTAGGTATTGCGAAAAATTTTTATTCATATCTTTTTTAAAAAGTTTACTTAAATAGTCTTCATTTGTAAAGATCATATTTTTTGCAAGCCATTTTAATGAAAGATTTTCATTTTCTAAATTTTCTTCAATTTTTTTAATTAATAACTGTACATGTCTATTTTTCTTTTGGGTAAATTTATTATAATTTGCTTCTGTTATTTCTAAAGCAATTTTTTCAATTTTTTCTTTTATTTCATTAATAGTTACAAATTTATTTATATCAATTATTTCTTTAAAATAATCATTAATATTTTTTGTGCTATTTTCTTTAATGTTATCAATATTGTTTCTAACAATAGAGAGCAGCAGCTCCATTGAATAAGATAAAATTATATCACGTTCAAGTTTTTCATTTTTAAGTTCTTTTAAAAATTCATCTATTTCATTTTTTACTGATTCTATGTCACCGCATTTAACAGAAATAGCAACCTGCTCAATAATAAAATTGTAATCTTTAAAAACTCTATAATCTTTATTTTCTTTTATATCATTTTTTGTAATAATGCATCCTTCTCCCAGATAGAATTTATATTTTAAAAGTTCTTTAGCTTCTTGATATAAGTTATGAAGTTTGTCAAATGTATCTTCCTTACTTATTGCAACAGTGACCTTTTTTTGGTAATAATCTAAAAATGTTTTTTTTATTATATTTATACTATTTATCAATTCTTTTTGATTAATACTTTCCAGCATTACGGTTAATGTATTTTTGATATATGAACTTAAAAAGAATTTAATACTGTTTAATGTTTTATCTGCAATTTTTTCAAGAGCAAGCATTTCTTCTATTTTATAATTATCATCTAATTCAAATAAAATTATTATTATTTTTTGGCTTTTAATTTCAAAAACTTTTTTATAAAAGTTTAATTCTTTATTAGAATATATTTTATTTATAACTCTGTCTTTAAAAAATTGTTTTTTTGCTAATGGAATCATTGTATTAAGGTTTTTTTTTATTGATTCTAAGAAATTAAATTTTTTTTCTTCTTCAGATAATTCTTTTATAACTAATGCTAAAACTTTTTTTATTTCATCTTCGCTTGTTGGTTTTAAAAGATAATATTTTATTCCATATTTCATTGCTCTTTTAGCAAAATCAAAATCACCATAACCGGATAAAACAATGAACTTTATTTTATTATTTTCATTATTAATTTTTTCAATTAAATCTAATCCATTCATTCCCGGCATTTTAATATCTGTTATTATAATGTCAGGTGGATTGGTTTGTGTTTTTTCATAAGCTTCTTTGCCATTTGATGCCATATCAATTAATTGAAGATTAAGAGATTTCCAGTTAACTATTTTAGCTATACCTTCTCTAATAATTCTTTCATCATCAGCAATTAATACTTTATACATTAAGTTCCTCGATAATTAATAAATTTTCATATTCATTTATTGGAAGTGCCGGAATAATAATAGTAACTTCAGTCCCTTCTTTAATTTTAGATTTGATATTAAATGTGTAATTATCTTGATAAATTATCTTTAATCTTTCTTTTATATTTTTAAGACCGATACCTGAACCTTTTGGTTCAACTTTACCTTTTTTTAGTTCGTTTACAAAACTTTTTGTCATCCCTGGACCATTATCATTTAAAGTTATTTTTAATTTATTTTTATTATAATTAACAATATTAATTTTAATCTCACAAACACAAGTTAAAACTTCAAGTCCATACTTTATTGAATTTTCAACAATAGGTTGTAAAATCAATTTAGGAATTCCGTATTTATTTATTTTATTTTCAACATTTATTTGAACCATTAAACGATCTTCATATCTTATTTTTTGAATGGCAATATAATCATTTAAAAGGTCTAATTGTTCTTTTACTGTAAATATCAATTTATTACTAATAGATATTCTTAAAAGATTACCTAATGCTTTTACCATTCTTGATATGCTATTCTGTTTGTTCCCTTTTGCAATCCAGTTGATTGATTCTAAAGTATTGTATAAGAAATGCGGATTAATTTGAGCTTGAAGAGTCCTGTATTGCGCATCTTTAATAATTAGCTGTTTTTTATAATTTTCATTTATAAGAGTATTTATTTTTTTTAGCATTGCAAAGAATTCTTTATAAAGTATTCCAATTTCATCTTTTTTTTCATATTTTGAAAATTCGTTTTTATCAATATTAAAATCATCATTCTCAATGTTTTTCATAACTTTAGCTAATTTTGCAATAGGGTGAGTTAGGCTTTTTGTAAATTTGATTCCTACTAAAGCAAGGATACAGAAAATTGCTAAATATATAATGAAAAATATTAGGTTTATTAATTGATATTTATCTAAAATTTGGGAGTAAGGAAATAAACAGATATATGTCCATGGGCCATCTGAAGACTTCATATATGTCATTATATATTTTTTTTTGTCTGTTTTAACTATTTTTGGGGCTTTTTTAGTACTGTCAATATTATTGAATAATTTTTCAACATTTAAATTTTTATCTGTTACATAGACAAGTTTGTTATCTAAAAATATTGCAAGATTGATATCATACTTTGTTGAGATGTTAATAGAAGAATCTATTATTGTTTTGATATCTATGGATAATATTAAAGTTCCTAATTTTTTTAAACTCAAGTTTTTTACTTCTCTAATTTCTCTTAATGAAAGTAAAGGCCAGAATATTTGATCAGAAAAAAACCATTCATGACCGCCATTATTTTTACTAGCTATTTCAATTATATTTCTTTTTGAAATTTTATCAAATATTGGAAAATCTTGTCTGGAAGAAAATTCATAACCAAACGGATCAAGTATGTAAATTAATTTTAAATATTTTTCTCTGAAAGAATATACGGATAATCTTTCATTAAATTTATCAATTAATCCGTTAACCAGCGGATCTTTTTTATTATTATTTAAATTTATTAACTCATTTTGTAAAGATGGGTTTGTCATTATAGAAGCAGATAAATCTTTTATTTTTTTAAATTCATTTTCTATTTTTTTTGATGTTTGAGATAAAAGATCAATAACAACATTTTTTAAAATATCATTATTAATTTTAATAAAAATTTGAAATATTACTAATGTCAATATTATAAATGATATTAATATAACAAATAATAAAATCAAAAATTTATTTTTTATATTTAAATCCATATTAAATCCATTGATTATTTTTTAGATAAAATTTTGTTAATTTCTTTAATTAATTTTTTAGCACCCTGTTCAGGCGTTAATTCCCTGTGAAGCACTTCTTCAAAGACAGACTCTAATATTATCCTTGTGTTTGCTTCATAAGCAGGATAGATTTTATCTATTGGTTGGTTACTATATTTACTTACAAATTCAATATATTCAAATATTTTTTTATTTTGAATGTCTAAATTGTTAATTAAAGATTCTCTGACTTTACTTGAAACAGGTACTCCGCGTTCTGCATTAAGAATAATATTTGCGTCAATATTATTAATAAAAAAATCAATAAATTTACCTGCTTGTTCTTTATATTGGGATGATTTTGCAACTGAAAAAAACATACTTGGATTAATATAAACACCTTTATCATTATTTGGACCAGGATAAATCATTAATTCGGAAGATTTTTCTTTAGCAATATAAATAGAATTAGTTAAATTAGACCACATAAATCTCATTGCGCATTTACCTTGAGCATATGTAGAGTCTTCTTCAATTGATCTTTGCGGGGAATAAATATTGATTGGTTCCATGGCACCTGATATTTCTAATCTAAGAGCCATTTTTAAAAATTTAACAGCTGTGTTTTCTGTAAATCCTACATGTTTTGCATTTTTTGAAAACCTTCGTTCTCCATGTTCTCTTAAAAAGACATCAAAGTTATTATAATCCCCGGCTATTTGTCCAATTCCATATATATCAAGTTTATTATAAAGTTTTATTGCTGTATTTTCAAGATCGTTCCAGGTCCATTTAGGTGTTGGAAAATCAATTTTAGCTTTTTTGAACATTGCTTTATCATAAGCAAGGCACATGGCATTAACTCCGAGAGTAATACCATATAATGTTTCATTAATTGTTGCAGCATCAATTGCTGTTTCATCTAGATTTTTTAAATTTATTGTTTTTACTTCCTTAATATCAGTTAATAGATCTTTTTCTATATATTGCGGAAGCCTTTGAATAACCATTTGTACAATATCAGGCATTTCATTAGCAGCTATTAATGCTGCAAGTTTATCCCAGTAATCTGTCCAGTTTAAATAAATTGGATTAATTTTAATGTCTTGATTTTCATTTTCAAACATTTCAATAACTTTTAATGTTTTATTATGACGAGATTGTTGTCCCCACCAA
Organism: uncultured Spirochaetales bacterium; assembly: GCA_964646595.1. Classification (GTDB taxonomy): domain Bacteria; phylum Spirochaetota; class GWE2-31-10; order GWE2-31-10; family JAFGQB01; genus CAZYID01. The sequence goes on from CAZYID010000020.1 coordinate 20,881, forward strand.
ATGATTGATAGCGTTATTGGTTCATCCTTTTTTTTAGCACTCATCCATTTTTTACAACTTATATTACTTAAAAACAAAAAAAGTAGTATTAAAAAACAAAAATAATTAAAAATTTTTTTCATTTGAAACTCTTATAAAATAAAGAAATTAATTTAAAATGTATTATATGAATTTATTTAAAAGATATCAATATTTAATATCAGGAAGCCAAAAGCTATTTTTACCTTTTTCTTTATCCATAATTTCTATGATTTTAAAAGCAGATAAACAAACTGAAACTGCTTTTTTTTCAATTTTATTTCTATCGTCAGGATTAATAAATTTATTTTTACTCCTTGATGCAAAAACAGCACAAATACTGCCGGCCCTAAATCCTCTTAAATTTGCAAGTGTTAATAATGCGCTTGTTTCCATTTCTATGTTTTTTATTCCTTGTTTAGATAATCTATCCAGCAGTTTTTCATCTTTTAATGGGAAACCGGGAACATGTCTGCATTGTGCTCCATAGAATCCGGGAGCAGTTGCAGTAATTCCAAAATGGTGCTTTATTTTTTTATCATTAACCGCTTTTAAAAGAGCAAGACATATTTCATATGATGCAATAGCCGGATAATTATTCTCAACAAAAAATGAAGTAGTATTTTCTAATCTTAATGCTCCGGAACTTATTATTAAATCACCTATGTTCATGTCTTTTTGTAAAGCACCGCAGGTGCCGCATCTAATAATTGTTAAAGGAAATTTTAATTGACATAATTCAATAACTGCAATTTCAGTATTGTCAGCGCCCATACCGGTAGACATTACGGTCAGGTCTAATCCTTTATATTTACCGGTAAAAGTAACATATTCTCTGTTTTCTTTTTTAATTAAAATACTGTCAAACATACTGCTAATAAGTTTTGCTCTTGCAGGATCACCGACAAATATTATTTTATCCGAGATGTCTTCCGATTTTAATCCTATATGATATTGTCTGCCTTTTTTATCTTTTACAATCTCTGAATTTTGAAATTCATTCATAGAAATTATTCTCCTTAAGAAAAAGAGTTAATAAAATTATATTTTTTTGTTATTCATGAGTCAATATATTCTAATAAATATTTATTTTTATTTTCTTAAAATTTTAGTGAATAATGTAGAAAATGTTAACCTGGTAAAAACAACGTTTAAGCAGGATAATTTATTGACTTTAAGTCAACTAATTTCTATAATGTTAAAATGGGAATAAAAAAAAGGGCAGTTAGTGATGAGCAAAAATTGGCCAGGAAAAATCATATTCAAGAAGCAGCTTTAAAATTATTTAAAACCAAATCTTTTAATGAGATTAATATGGACTCAATAGCAAAAGAAGCAAATGTTGCAAAAGGCACAGTCTTTTTTTATTTTGAGACAAAAGAAGAGTTGTTTTTAGCAATTGCTAAAAACAAGTTTGAAGATCTTTTTAATAGTATTAATAAATCTTTAACAGATTTAATTGGTAAAAATCCAAAAAAAAGTGATTTGAAAAAAATAATAATTTCACATTTAAAAGAAAATTCTATCCTCACAAGACTTATTGCTATTTTGAATATTACTTTAGAAAAAAATATTAATTATGAAACTGCATATAAATTTAAAAAAGATTTGCATGATAATATATTAAAAACAGGTCAACTTATAGAAAAATGTATGCCTTCTTTAAAAATAGGATATGGAGTTAAGATCATGATGTGGATTAATGTATTAATGATTGGCATTCAGCATATTACGGATCCTTCAAAGATTATAAAAGAAGTAATAGAAAAAGAAGGATTAAAAGGATTTGATCATAATTTTGATGAGCTTTTTATTGAGATGGTTGATTTAATTTTTAATGGAATGGAATAAATTTTATTTTTTTACTTGACAATTGACCGACAGTCAATTATAATCTTAATGACTATCGGTCAATTGTTATGTCAAAGGAGAGATATATGAAAAATGTATATTTTAAAGAAATAAAACAAAATCAGAGTTCAGAAGAAGTCAGTAAAATAGCAGTTGAATTACTAAAAAGATTTATTGATAAAGAAAGAATTACATTAAATAATATAGTACCAATAAAAGTTCATTTCGGGGAAA
>CAZYID010000021.1:0-20384 GCA_964646595.1 uncultured Spirochaetales bacterium
GACTGCAATAGTTTAAGAGCTACTGAAAAAAAAGATGTAAAATCAGAAAATAACAAATTAATTGATCAGCTTCAAAATTTGCTAACAAATGAAAGAGATCATAATAAAAGAAAAGTGTTTCATAAAAAAATTGATAAGTTAAGAAAATTAAATGATGTATATTCAGATAACATAAACAAAATCGAAAAAATAGAAGATTTTCTTAATGAAGGAATAAACAATAATAATATAGTGCAATATGTTTTTGATAATGAAAATGTATATGCATTATTAAAAGATGCTGATTCTAGTAAAAAGTATATTTATAATAATTTTTCAAGTGTTACCGGTAGTAATAGGCGAAAATTATATAAATCTGTAATTGATCAAGAGTATTATATTAAAAATAATTCAAAGATAATTATAGATAAATGGAATAATATAAGTAATGATATTTATATTAACAGTGGATTTATTTTTAATCCTACTACTTTGGAACCCATAAAATCTGGTAATCCGTTAAGTTTTTTTATTTTACACAGGAAAGATATAGAAAATAAAAGTCCATTAATTTTAACTCGGGTAGATTTAAACGGAAAGAAAATTTGGGAAAAGGTATTGCCATTAAATAATATCGGACAATTATTAATTACTGAAACTAAATTTGTAATATTAACTAATGACGGAAAAAAAGTAACCAGTACAGATCAGTATAATATTATGTTACCGATTGATATAAATACAGGTAAATATCAAGAAATAGATTTGTTTTAAAAGTCAGTTGTTTTATTAATATTAAATACATTAACTTCTTATTCTATTTTTCCATTATATCCAAATAAAATTTTTACTATTTTTTTCCAGATTTCTTTATTATTTAAATGTTTTGAGCTTTTTTTAATTTCAGGATAATTACAGTGATCCAGGTATTGATTTATTATAAATAAATTTTCTTCATATTTTTTTATATGAAAATCAAAAAACCATTTAGGTAAATGTTTATTCTTACTTATAATATCTTTATAATGAGGAATGCATAATCCATCTGATTTTTGAAAAAAATCTTTAAATTCTTTATCGTTCAGATAATCCTTTATAACAGATAAATATCTTTTTTCAGTATCTTTTGCATATTCACAAATAATACATTTACTCTTTTTTTTATTTTTATATACTTGTATATTTTCTAATTCTTTTATTCTATCTTTTAAAAGTAGCTTGTGAGTTATTGAAATAGCAATACTGTCATTGTAACTTAAAAATTTGTAAGAGTGAAAGTTACAAAAACCATTATTTTCACGAAAACGTTTATTAAAATCAATATCTGTAATGTTTTCATATAATAATGTTTCGAAATATTTTTCAATAGATTCTTTGGCTAAGAAACATATAGGGCATTCGTCAGTTTTAAATGAATCAAGAACTTTAAAATATGGTAAATGTTTTTCTCTCATATTCAATATATTATATAATTATTAAAATAAATATAAACAAAATATTTAAAAAATTAATTGTATTTTAAAAAAAGTTGTTGTTTTTATTAAAAATTATATTTTTTTTTTTGTTTTTACTGGACATTCGACATTCATTGTAAACTCAGTGTGTTAGGATTTTTACAATCCAGCTTCCTTAAAACTGGTTGAGGTTTTTGCACTGGCTTCTTTAATCGATTTTACAGCTCTTACTAGTTGATCCATGGCTTTAGTCTGTTGATCTGTGCTGGCAGTAATTAGAAGTGCAGCGTGTGCAGCTTCTTCAATCGTTGTAGACAGGTTATTGATTGATTCTCCAGCACGGCTAGCTAACTCCATACCTTGCTGAGTTCCTTTATTCCCTTTTTCAGTGACCATAACTGCAGTATTGGCGGCATTTTGGATTTCGTTTAGTATATTGCTAATTTTGATGGTAGAATCACGCGATTGTTCAGCTAGTCGACGCATTTCACGTGCGACTACTGCGAATCCACGACCTTTTTCGTTGATTCTTGCTGCTTGAATACTAGCGTTAAGTGCCAGTATTTTAGATTGATTTACAATGTCTTCCATTGCTTTGATTATCACTCCGATCTGTTGTGTATGTTTAGAAAGTGTTAGAATACTTTGAGCTATACTCTCTACATGCTGTTGAATAGTTTTCATGCCGGCTATGGTATTTGTGACAGCATCTTGCCCGGTCTTTGAAACATCAATCGAAACTTGTGCTGTTTTTGAAACAGCTTGTGCTTGCCGTGATGTTTCGGAAAGCGTAGCCAGCATCTCTTCAGAGGTCGCTACTGTCTGAGTTACAATTTCATCCAGTTGCGCAGTGTGATTATGAACCTGTTCTAGGAGCAAAGCTCCTTGGAGTGCACTGCTGATCTGTCCACGTAAACTCTCATAAATAGTACAATTTTGTGTATCCATTTCAAATAATACAAAACCAAGTTGGCGCTCTTGGAAAGAAAGCGGTTCAATAATAAAACAGTACCGTCGATCCGGTAATATTCCCTCCGGTACTAACTGCTTTGTTTGAAAGCGTTGTCCTTGTGTTTCCAACTCAACTCGCTTTAGATCATTTTTGGATTTTTCGTCATAGGCTAAAATCAAACGTGACCATTCGATTCCTGGTTCTATGGATGTAGTATTCTCATACAACGAAAGATAGATGCCGGGAATATCTAAGCGTGGTAATCCATCGATCAGTACATCCATCAGCTTCCCTACATCAAATGTTGTAATTAATGATATTCCAATATCCTGAAGCATCCAAGACTGTTGCTCTGACTGATGTTTCCTGTAGAGTAATTCCTGTTGCAGCATTTCCTCGATCAATAAACGTGCTTGATGCCATAAACTTTCAAATCGTAACAGAACATCACCATTAATATAAGGGAGTAATTGCCGTCGTAATGCGGAAATTACTCCCTGCCATGAGACCAAGTCAGAGCCAGACGACTTTGCTTGATATAATATGTTCTCCAATGTCAGTAAAAATATCGATGAGTCTTCATTTTCATCTGAAGTAAGTGTAGAAATAAAATTATCAAATATCTGCTTCATCCACATGGATACAGTATCTGATTTTAAAGAATCATTTTCTATAGACTTAGTCATTTCAGAAATTATATTTGAGTGTTGCATCGAAATGATTTCTTTCAGCGATTTTTGTTTTTTAAAGCGTTTCACAGGTTTTATCATAGCTTGTGTTACTGGCAGATACTGGCAGCCGCAAGACCGACGGATCACAACCTTGGCGGGTACAAAAAATTGCTCAGGTACTTGTTTTCCTTCCAACATTAACAACAATGTTTCAGCAGCATGACTACCTAATTCATATTCTGCAGTAGTCAATGGAGGTGTAGAAAAAAAAGATCGACTATCATTATCAAATCCTACTACCGCCACTTTACCGGGTACTTCAACTCCTCGTTTTTGCAGATCCTCCAATATAGATAAAGCCAGCGTGTCATTAGCTGAAGCAATAGCCTCAAAGTCTTTTCCCGGTACTAATTTGTGCTCATTTATTAATATTGACAATGCTTTTTTTCCATAATCCCAATAAAGATTTGGAGTGACGAGGTTAGGGTCAAGAAGAATATCATGCTCAGCAAGAGCATCAACATAACCACGGTATCGCTCCTGCGCTGACCAATTTCCCTCCGGGCCGGAAATAAAAGCAATACGCTGATAACCATGTGATTCAACTAGATGTTGAATAAGTTCTTTCATACCCTGATAAGAATCAGGAGTTAAACCAGGACATCCTTTATAAACTCTTATGGAATTGACCATTGGTAAAGAAGGAAATCGATTGCGGAAGTCAATAAATAATTTTTCACTGGGCCACGATTGATAAATAATCAGTCCATCTATTATTTCCTCCATCGAATTCCAGGATGCAGGTATTTGACCATTTTCTTTGTATAGATTTTGGTGAAAACACATCAAATTAACATCGTGTTTTCTAGTTACATCAACAACACCATGCAGTGCCTTTAATCCTCCCACCAGTAAAATATCATCAATCGCCAAGCCTATAGTCAGTCGCTTGTTTTTCCTATTAATGCCCATTGGTTAACTCCAATTATGTCAATTTTTATTTTTAGTTGATAAAAGTTGATTGATAATTGATAGGTAAATTTATAATACAATCCTTTAAAAATAAAATTGAAAAAAAATAGTAATTATTGATAAAAATTTCATACTTTAATTAATAATATTATATTCTAAAATAATATCTCAAGTCAACAAATAATATAAATAATATAAATAACATAAAAAATATAAAAAATAATTAGAAGTGGGTGTAGAGTAGAATGTTTTATTCAAGTTGCAAAATTACTGCCTGATTTTTTTGAAATTTGCTATGTTGTTTCTAGAAGAGAATCAAAAAAGAAAGAGCTTTAAAATAAATGTGGAATAAAAGTTTTTAGATTTTCTGATGAATTACTTGATAAAACAAATCCAGACTTTATTTTAATCACTGTTTCTAAAACAGCTGGTGCAACAGTTATTTAAAAGCTTTTATTAAAAAATATACCAATTTTTTCTGAAATTTCTCCTACAGTTGATTTGGAAAAATTAATAGAATTAAACTTAATTTTAAAACCGGATAATAAAATACAAATTGCAGAACAGTTTTTTTACAGCAATGCATAATGCTCAATTATCTATAATTAATTCAGGTATTCTGGTAATATAAATTTTTCACATATATCAGTATGTCATTGGTATCATAGTGTATGTTTAATTAGAAAAACATCAGGTATAAATTTTGAGAATGCATGTATAAATGCTTTTTTTTTGAATTTGTTTCTGTTGCAGTACCTGACAGACAATGATTTTCAGAAAAAGAAACAATTTCTAACAATCTACATACAATTATTTATATTGATTTTGTGATAAAGTAGGATTATTTAATTTTGAGACAAATAAGCATAGATAATTATTTAAAACTCAAAGGGTACTTGTCCGGGGTCAACGAGTAGAAATAAATAATAATACAGTTAAATACTTTAATGATAGAAGAGTCAACGAAGAAAAAAATAGAAATTGTAACATCAAAACAAATATGTGCAAAAAAATAGTTATAAATAAATTTTTATTTTTTATTAAATAATTTAATTTTATCTTTACTATTATATCAATTTTATTTATTGTAATAATGTTGCTATTTACAACATTATTAATTATTTAAAAGTGGGGGTATATATGGGAACCAGAGGTAGAGAAATACTTAACATTGATCCAAAACAAGTGATCACTTTATTAAACAAAGCATTTTCTGATGAGTGGTTAGCATATTATCAATATTGGATTGGTGCTAAAGTAATTAAAGGACCAATGAAAGAATCAGTTATTGCAGAATTAATTCAGCATTCAACAGATGAATTAAGACATGCTGATATGGTAGTAAATCGAATTATCCAATTAGGCGGAACACCTGTTTTAACACCAGAAGATTGGTATAAGCATACAAATTGCGGATATGATGCGCCGGTAGATGAATATGTTACAGCAATTTTAGAGCAGAATATCAAAGGTGAGCAATGCGCTATAAATGTTTATCAAAAGATAATGGAGAATACAAAAGATAAAGATATGATAACTTATAATCTTGCATTACAGATACTTGAAGATGAAGTAGAGCATGAAGAAGATTTGCAGTCATTAGCTGAAGATTTGAAATTAATGTTATCACATAAATAATTTTATAAATATTATGATTAATTAGTTGATTTGATAATAAAAAGTGTAGAATTAATAATATATTTTATAAAATTTATGAGGTAAAGAAGGTGCCAAAAGGCATCTTTTTAAAAAGTAAAACACCTAAAAAATTATTGACAAATCTAACCTTTTTATATAGATTAACGAATTAAATTAGAAGTTAAGGATTCAAATGCTTGACGGTATTACTAAGTCGCTGACTGATATTATTAAGTCAATAAGCGGAACTTCAAAAATCTCAGAAAATAACATTAATAATTCTTTATCTCAAATAAGAATTGCCCTTTTAGAAGCTGATGTAAACATTAATATAGTAAGAAAATTTATTAATGAAGTTACTCAAGATGCTCTAGGTGAAACAGTTTTAAGATCTGTAAATCCTGGTGAACAGTTTATAAAGATTGTCTATGATAAACTGGTTGAAATTTTAGGTGATAAATCACAGGAATTAAAATTAAAACCAAAAGATACTTTATCAGTAATTTTATTAGCAGGACTTCAGGGATCCGGTAAAACTACAACCGCAGGAAAAATAGCTCATTTATTAAAAAATAATGAACAAAGAAAAATACTTCTAGCAGCTTGCGATATATACAGACCTGCTGCTATAGAGCAGCTTCAAAAAGTCGGAGAAAGAGCCGGTGCGGAAGTTTTTACTATCGGAAAAAAAGATCCAATTAAAATTGCAAAAGAATCTTTAAAATATGCAAAAAATAATGGTTTTAATACATTAATAATAGATACTGCAGGACGTCTTCATATTGATAAAGCAATGATGTCAGAAGTGCAGAAAATTTCACGTGAAGTAAAACCTGATGAATTATTGTTTGTCTCTGATTCTATGACAGGTCAGTCAGCAGTAGATGTAGCAAAAGAATTTAATAATATGTTGGAAATTACCGGAGTAATTCTGACAAAATTTGATTCTGATACTCGCGGTGGAGCAGCATTTTCCATAAAAAGTATTATCGGAAAACCGATTAAATTTATTGGTGTTTCCGAAAAAATGGATGGAATTGAAATATTTCATCCGGATAGAATTGCAAACAGAATACTTGGTATGGGTGATATTGTTTCTCTTGTTGAAAAAGCTGAGCAGGTTTATGAACAGGAAGAAGCGGAAAAACTTGAAGAAAAAATCAGAAAAGCAGAGTTTACTCTTCAAGATTTTTTAGAACAATTGGAACAAATGAATAAAATGGGATCTCTTGAAAGTTTAATGGAGATGATACCAGGAATGAAAAGCCAGATGCAAAATGTAAACATTGATGAAAAAAAAATAAAGAGGCAAAAAGCAATTATTCAATCAATGACTATGCGTGAAAGAGTTGATTCGAGATTAATAATTGGTTCACGAAAAAGAAGAATTGCAAGAGGTTCCGGAGTTTCAATTTTAGATGTAGATAAATTGTTAAAAGAATTTAAAAAGTCTCGTGTTTTAATGAAAAATATGGTAAAAAATAAAGGTAAAATTCCAGGTTTAGACATGGACTATTTAGGTAATTAATAATACCTTAATATAAAAACACAAAAAGAATAAATAAGGAGGAATGTTCTTGGTAAAAATAAGACTTAGAAGAATAGGTACAAAAAAGAAACCGTTTTATAGAATTATTGTTGCTGACTCAAGAAGTCCTAGAGATGGTAAATTTATCGAAAAAGTAGGGATTTATCAGCCTATGATGGATGAAGATAAACAGTTAGTATTTGATAAAGACAAAATTAAATTGTGGTTTTTAAAAGGAGCGAAACCTACTCATATAGTGAGAAAGTTATTGAATAAAAAAGGGTTTCGTTTCGATAGAATACTTTTAGAAAAAGAAAAATGATTTTAATGCAAATCTAAAGCTTAAGGAGACAAAAGATGGAAGAAAAAGAATTGGTTGAATTTATTGCTAGATCTCTGGTAGATAATCCAGATAATGTTAAAGTTAATGTAGTTGAAAGCGAAAAATCAACAATAATCGAATTATCAGTAGACGAGTCTGATGTAGGTAAGATTATTGGAAAACATGGAAGAATCGCAAAGTCTATAAGAACTATATTAAGTGCAGTATCTAATAAGAGCAACAAAAGAATTTTATTAGATATCATTGATTAATTTTTTAAATTTATTATTTAAAAAATATATTTTATATTTTAAATTGTTCACAGATTAATTTTTTTATACTTTTAGTCTGTGAACAATATTTTTATAAAAAATAAAGTAATATTCTACATTTTTTTATCACTTTTTGTTGTCTTTAATATTAATAGTTTCATATCTTGAAATAGTAAATATCATATGTTAGTATATGCCATGGAATATTTAAAGATTGGATTAATCACAAAGCCTCATGGTGTTAAGGGAGAAATAAAAGTTGTTCCGTTAACAGATAATCCGGAAAGGTTTAAGAGCTTAACTAAAGTATATATATTTAATAATGATTCGTATCAACTTGAAATTATTAATTCGTTTAAAAATGCTAATAATATTGTTATTTTAAAATTTGAAAATTATAATAGTAGAGATGATGTGGAAAAATTAAGAAATAATTATATTTATATTGATAAAAAATTGGGTGTTCCTTTAGAGGATAATGAATACTATACGCAGGATTTAGTTGATTGTGAATTTTTTTACAAAGATAAGTCATTTGGTAATGTTATTAATGTTATTAATCAAGGAACCTGTGATATTTTTATTATAAAATATAATGATAAAGACATTTTTTATCCTTTTATTACTGATTATATTGACAATATTGATATAAAAAATAAAAAAATAAATATAAATTACATTGAAGGTTATTTTGATTAATTTTCATGTGCTAACATTATTTCCTGATTTTATTAATGCTTTTTGTAATACAAGTATAATTAAAAAAGGTATTGAGAAAAAAGCTTTTAATATAGATATAAAAAACATCAGAGACAATGCTTTAAATAAATATGGTCAGGTTGATGATTTGCCTTATGGCGGCGGTCCGGGGATGTTATTAAGACCGGAACCAATAATAAAAACATATAATTCATTAGGATTAATAAAAAAAGAAAAAAAATGTATATTTTTTTCCCCAAAAGGTAAAAAGCTTGATAATGATTATATAATTAACTTGACAAAATTTCAAAATATTGTATTAATATGCGGTCACTATGAAGGTATTGATCAAAGGGTAATTGATTTAATAGTTGATGATGAAATTAGTATTGGTGATTATGTTTTAACAGGCGGTGAAATACCTTCAATGGTTTTAATCGATTCGTTTATCAGACATATAGAAGGTGTAATTAATAAAGAATCTTTAATTGAAGAGTCTTTTTCGAATAATTTGTTAGAATACAGGCAATATACCAGACCTGCAGAATTTATGGGTTTAAAAGTTCCTGAAGTATTAATGTCAGGAAATCACAAAAATATTGAAGAATATAGACTTATAGATTCTATAAAAGAGACATTAATAAAACGTCCTGATTTAACAAATAATTATAAATATGATGAGAAAATAAATAAGATTATAAAGAAAATAAAAAAGGATTTATAAGATGAATTTAATACAAAATATTGAAAAAAAGCATATTCAAAACCTTGCAAATAATATTGCTAAAGAAGAAGGTAAAGAGGAAATTAATAAAGAAAAATACGATGAGTTTTGCAGTCGAGTTGAGAATGTTGTAATTGGAGATCTGGTTAAAGTCCATTTTAAAATCGTAGAAGGTAAAAGACATAGAGTACAGATTTTTGAAGGATACGTTATTTCAATTAAAGGTAAAGGTTTAACAAAATCATTTAAAGTTAGAAAAACATCATATGGTGTTGGTGTTGAAAGAACTTTTCCATTGTATTCTCCAAATATTTCTAAGGTTGAATTAATTAGAAAAAGCAGTATTCGTAGATCAAAACTTTATTATTTAAGAAGCAGAAGTGGAAAAAAAGCAGTACTTAAAGAAAAAATAAAAAAGAAAAAATAATTTTTAAATATTGATTTGAAGTATATTATGGCTTTTTTATGTTTTTTAAGTTATCTTAGAAATAATGAAAATTATTCTCCCCAATGATTTTTTATTAAGAATTAATCAGCAGAATTTTAAATTATTAATCAATATTATAAAAGTAAAAAAATCTTCAACATTAATTTCTATTAAAGGTAAAACATTAGAAATTCCTTATACTCTTAATAATAATTTAAAATATATTGCTGAAATTAAAGATAATGTACTCTATATTTATCAGAGAAAAATAAAAACAGATATTAAAGAAAACACAGAAAATAAAAAGAAATTATTTAATAAAATATCAAAATTCTTAAATAAACTGTATTTGTCAGAAAATAAAAAGAAATTTGTAGAAAATGAAATAAATTATTTACTTTTTAATGAATTATATAGTAAAATTAATAATGAAAAACAAAAAAAAGGAAAGTATAAAAATTTTTTTTTAAACAATAAAAATGGAGATGATTTTTATTTTATTTTTAATCTGCCTTTTTATAATAATTTAACTAAAATTTTTATAAAAGTAGATATAAATAGAAATGTGTATTTAAAGATATTTTCAGATAAATTAACTAAAGAGGATAATAATGATTTTATTATGAATTTAAGAGATTCAATGAAAATAACGGCAAAATCTTTAATAGTTAATTTTTATGAAAATATAGAAGATTTTTATGAAAACATTTTTAAAATTATTGATGTAAATAAAATTGATATTAAGATATAATTTGAGATAATAAATAATGCTAAAAAAAAAGAAAAAAGCTGCAGCAATAAAATATTTAAAAGAAAATTTGGAAACACCTGTAATAGCAGCTTTAGGAAGCGACAAATTAGCAGAAAAAATAATTGAACAGGCTAAGATTAATAATATTGAAATAATTGAAAATAAAAATTTTTTTGATTATGAAGATTTTTTTAGAGTAGGCCATGAAATACCATTTGAAGTTTATAAAATTGTTGCTAATATAATAACCAATATTATTAAGACTAATAAGGTGAATTATAATGTCAAAAAAAATACCAATTGAACAATTGAAAATAGGGATGAAATTCAGTTCTCCTCTATATACTCAGGATAATAATATTGTTTTAGAATCAAGAGTAACTATTAAAGAACAGATATATAATAGGTTTATTAGATGGGGAATAAAAGAATTATATACAGACGGCGAATTAATTATTGATGATGATATAATTGGTAATAATGATTCATCTGATGAAAGTTTAATTAAAAAAAATTATATTGAAATATATAATAAAGCTCTTTCAATTTATGAGGAATTTATTGAAGGAGTTATTAAGGATAGTGATTATAATAAAACATTATTAGAAAATATTATTGATGAAATTCTAAGTTTAATTATTAATTTTAAAAATGATGTAATAAGTTATATGGCTTTAGAAAATGATAAATATGATTCAATAATAACACATGCTGTTAATACTACAATTTTAGCAATAATTGGAGGATTACAGTTAAAATTAGATGAAAAAAAAGTAAAGCTGCTGGGAATTTCATGTTTGCTTCATGATATTGGAATGTTAAAGATCCCAAAAGATATAATAAATAAAAAAGATAAATTAACAAGTGATGAATATAATATAATTAAAGCTCACCCAATTACTACATATAAACAATTGAGTACTCCCGGAATTTTTAATCAGGATGTTTTAGATGCTATTTTACAGCATCATGAACAATTTGACGGTAATGGATATCCCAGAAAATTAAAAGGAGAAAAAATAAGTTTATTTGCTAAAATTATAGCTATTGCTGACACATTTGAAGCTCAAATTACAAGAAGAGTATATAGAAAAACAAAAACAGGATATATGGCAATGAAATCTGTATTAGCTGAAGCTCAAAATAGATTTGATCCGAAAGTATTAAGAGCATTTTTAACTACTTTATCAATTTACCCTCCCGGAACTTTACTGCAGTTAAATAATAATTCTATTTGTACTGTTATTTCTATTAATCCTGATGCACCATTACGACCAAAAGTTCGAATTCTTGTTGATGAATTTGGAGACAAAATAACAAATAATGTTACTAAAGATTTAAAAGAAGAATCAAATTTATTTATTGTAAATGTATTAAATAAAGATGAATACCAGAAGTAATAATTAAATATTACTTTTTAGATAAGTCGTATTTTACAGCCCGTTCCCTTCGGTCACTAGAGATCGCAGAGTTCGCAGAGTTTTTGAAAATTAAAGAAAATACGGTATATTTGATTTTTTTTCAGTGATTTCTGAATACTCAGTAGTTGCTTATAATTTTAATTTTTTTTTTTCATAATAAAAAGGTTATAAATGAATAAAAGAGAATTAGGTAGAATAGGTGAAGATATTGCAGTGAGTTTTTTAGAAAATAGGGGAATTAAAATAATAAAAAGGAATTATTTTACGAAATATGGGGAAATTGATTTAATAGGATTTAAAAACAAGACGATAATTTTTACTGAAGTAAAGTTAAGAAATAGTGATAGTTTTGGATTACCGGCTGAGGCTATAACAGAAGATAAATTTAAAAAATATCAAAATGCAGCACAAATATTTTTAATGGAAAATGATATATTTTATAATAATATAAGATTTGATGTAATTTGTTTAAATTCTGATGGTTTTAATGAAAAATATAAAATTGAATGGTTAAAAAATCAATATTTTATTTGATTTTTTTTATTATTGGAGTATTATACTATGGTGAAAAAAGCAAGGCCAAGAAATCCGAAAAGAATAAGAGAATTAAAGATTAAAATAAATGATAATAAATATTTGCAAAAAGCCATTTCTAGGATTGCTATCTTGCTCTCAAAGGAGATATTAGGGCAGTGATTAATAAAAGACATTTAAATAAAGATAAATTTAAAAAAAGAAATAAATCCAGCTCATCATACTCAAATAAAAGTTTTGGAAAAAAAAAATTAAATGAAATTAAAGTAGTTTCTACTAATATTTCAAAAGATAAAGAGCCTGCTGAAAATAAAAAACAAAATAAACCTAATTTTGTTAGATCTTCTAAAGAATCAAATTATAATAATAAAATTGAAAAACCGGATAAAAGGTATTCTAGACCTAGAAATTTGAGTAAAGATTTTAATAAAAAAGATACAAAAAATGATAATATAAGAAAAGCAGCTTTGAAAAGTCAGTTTATTCAATACAAAATAAATATTGCAGATAAAAAGAAATGCTCAAAATGTAATCGAACAATTGAGGAAATGGACAGTTCAATTAAAGATGATAAAAATAATAAAGTCTATCACTTTAATTGTGTGTTAAGTGAAATAAAGAAAGATAATTCGATAGAATCAAAACAAAGGATTGTTTATTTGGGAAGCGGTGCTTTTGGTGTTATTGAAGATTTGGATCCCAGTAGTAATAATCATAAATTTGAAATTAAGAAAAAAATACAATTTATTGATAATAGCTGACAAATGAAGTCATTTTTTATAGAAACTTACGGCTGCCAGATGAATAGGGCAGATTCTGCAGAAATTATAGAAGCTTTAAAACAAGCCGGCTATAATGAAGTCAATGATAATCAACAATCAGATATAATAATCATAAATACATGTTCTGTTCGGCAAAGTGCTGAAAATAGAATTTGGGGACGTATTGGTTATTATAAAAATTTAAAAAGTAAAAAAGATATAACTTTATTAATAATTGGTTGTATGGCTCAGAGACTGGGTAAAGAACTTATTGCTTTAAACAATACAATTGATATTGTAATCGGTGTTCAATCAATTGATAAAATTCCTGATGTATTAAAAAATTATAAAAAAGGCGAAAAGTTAGTTTTTGCTGATGAAAAAACAAATATTTTTAATAAATCAATTCCAGAAAAAGAAAATCCCCAAAAAGCATTTGTAACTATAAGTCATGGCTGTAATAATTTTTGTTCATACTGCATTGTTCCTTTTTTAAGAGGAAGGGAAATTTCTCGAAAATCAGGTGATATAATAAATGATATAAATCAATTAACTGAAAAAGGAGTAATCCAGGTTACATTATTAGGACAAAATGTTAATTCGTATGGAAATGATATTAATGATATTTCGTTTTCTGAATTATTAAAAAAAATATGCAGAGAAACTGATGCAAAATGGATAAAATATCTTTCCAGTCATCCAAAAGATTTTACTGATCAATTGATTGATGTAATTGTAAATGAAGAAAAAGTTTCTAATTGGCTTCATTTGGCAGTGCAATCAGGTTCAAATTACATTTTAAAAAAGATGAATAGAAATTATAAAATTGAATATTATATTGATAAAATTGAGAAATTAAAAAGTTTAATTCCCGGTTTAAATTTAACTACTGATTTATTAGTAGGATTTCCGGGTGAAACAGAAAAAAATTTTATGGAAACAGTAAATTTAATTAAAAGAATTGAATTTGATGATGCATATATGTATAAATATAATTCTAGAAAAGGAACAAAAGCTTACAAAATGTTTTCCGATGATGTTTCAGAAAACGAAAAAAAAAGAAGACTTAGTGAAATTATTGAACTTCAAAGAAAAATAAGCAGAAAAAAAAGATTGAATAGAATCAATAATCAATATGAAGTTATTTGTGAAAGATGGAGTAAGAGATCACATAAAGAAATTTTAGGATTGACAAAAGAAGATTTAATGATAATCTTTAATGGAGAAAAAAAAGATTTTAATAATATTGTAAAAGTAAAAGCAATTGAATTAAAAGGCAATGCAATATTTGGTGAAAAAATAGTTTAATATAGGTTTTTTAATATGAAAAAAAAATTTTATGTATTTTTAATTATAATTTCATTTTTATCTTTTTATTTATATTCTTTGGAAAATGAAAATCAAAAGGAATTATTTAAAAAAGCTGTAGCATCTGAGAATCAGGGGTATATACAGAAAGCAATTTTATATTATGAAGAATACAATAAATCAACAAGTGATATAGATAAAAAAGAAAAAGTATTTCTGAAAATAGCTAGAATTTTACCTGAATATGAAACTAAGGTAGAAAAATATAAAGAATTTTTAAATATTTATTCAAAATCAAAGTTTAGATTTTTAGCTCAATATGAATTGGCAAATCTTTATAAATTAAACAATGAATTATCAAAAGCATTGAATGAAAATATAAAATTAGCAAATTTGTCAAAGGGAAGTGTTTACTGGCAAAAAGCAAATATTAATATTTCAATTTTAGAATATGAACTTGAAAGGTATGACCTGGCTCTAGAGATATTAAATGGTTTGTTAGAAAAAATAAATGATTATGAAGATCTTGGTACAGTATATTTTTTACTTGGTGAAATAATGTTAAAAAAAGAAAAATATAAAGAAGCAGAAAAATTTTTTTTAATATGTTCCGGAAGTTATCCTCAATCAAGCAAAGGGGCAGTATCATTATTTGAACTTCAATACATATATATATTATTAGGGAAATATACTGAAGCAGAAAGAATTACATCAATGTTAAATCAACTATATCCTGATTCACTGGAAAATACTAAAGCTCAAAAAAAATTAGATAATATTAATCTTGATAAAAATAAAAAATATTTAGAAATTGAGCTGATAAATCTTAATAAAGATATTAATATTGAAAATAAATCAATGGCTAAAATAAAAGAAGATTTAATGGATTCTTTAGATATATTTGAAATAAATGATAAAAGTAATACATATGAATCAATAAGTGCATATTACATACAAATGGGTTATTATTCAGATTTAAAAAATGCACAGGAAGTTATTAAATTATTTAAATCAAAAGGGATCAATGATGTGTTTTATACTAAAACAAAATCATCTGTAAAATCAAAAAATATTTATTATAGAATTTTGATCGGACCATTTAAAAGTAAAAGTGATGCAAATAAACGTCTTATAGAATTAAAAGAAAAAAATATAGAATCAATAATTTTGGAGTTATTTAAATATTATGATTGAAAAAGATACTCCTATGATGAAACAGTTTAAAAAAATAAAAGAAAAACATCCTGATGCTTTTCTTTTTTTTAGATGCGGTGATTTTTATGAGATGTTTGGAAGTGATGCAGTAGAAGCTTCATCAATTTTAGATATTACACTTACAAAACGCGGTGATATACCAATGTGTGGTGTTCCATATCATGCTGTAGATGTTTATATAGCAAAAATGATAAAGTCCGGAAATAAAATTGCAATATGCGAACAGCTTGAGGATCCAAAATTAGTTAAAGGTATAGTTAAAAGAGATGTAACTCAAGTAATTACTCCTGGTACTCTTATTGAAGAAAATATTTTATCAAACAAATCAAATAACTTTTTATTTGCATTAAACATAAAAGGATTATACATTGAAATTTCTTATCTGGACCTTTCTACCGGTGATTTTGAAGTAAACGAGATTGAATATACAAATGATCTTTCTCTTTTAAAAGGAGAATTAATCAGAATAAATCCAAAAGAAATTTTAATACCTGAAAATATCTGGGCAAACAACAGGTATATTCGCGGTTTGTTTGAAGAACATGAGCATATTTTAGTTAATAGATTTCCATGCTGGTATTTTGAAGAAATTGAGAATAAGGAAAATATATTAAAGCATTTTAATATTAATTCTTTTCAAGATATTGGAATATCAAAACCAAACACAGATATAACAACACCCGGAGCAATTTTAAGATATGTTAAAGATAATGCTAAAAGTCTAATAGATCATATCAGAACTTTAAATTATTATAATTCTGATGAAAAAATGATCCTGGATGAAACAACAATTAAAAATTTAGAGTTATTAAGGAATCTTAGAGATGATTCGACTGTTAATACACTTTTAGAAGTTCTTGATAAAACAATAACATCCATGGGAGGCAGGTTATTAAAAAAATGGATTATAAATCCATTAATAAAAGAAAATCAAATTATTAAAAGACAAAATGCAGTAACTTTATTTTATACTAATCAAAATATATTAAATAAGATAGAAAAATCTTTACGAAAAGTAATGGATCTTGAAAGACTTGTTGCTCGTATTGTAATGGATAAAGCAACTCCAAAAGATCTTGTTAGTCTCAAATTGTCTTTAACCGGTGCTAATGAAGTTCATGAAATTTTAAAAAACTATGCTGAATTAAAAGATTATCTAAAAGGGTATGATTTTTTGAATGATATTATAGACATTATAGATAAAACAATAAAAGACGAACCATCTTCCTTAATAAATGAAGGTAATATTGTAAAAGACGGTTATTTAAAAAAGCTTGATGAATTAAAAGATATTAGTTTAAAAAGCAAAGAATATATTACTAAAATTGAAAAAAGGGAAAAAGAAAAATTTAATACTCCTTCTTTAAGAATAAAATACAATAGAGTTTTAGGCTATTTTTTTGAAATATCAAAATTACAGTCCAATAATCTGGATGATTCTTTTATTTTACGTCAGTCATTGGTAAACACTCATCGTTATACTTCACCGGAATTAAGTACTTACGAATCAAAAGTTTTAACTGCAAGAGATGAGATAAACAAAATTGAAGAAGAAATTTTTTATGAAATAAAAAATAAGGTATTAAAAAAAATTGATAAGATACAGGATAATGCAAAAATAGTAGCTCAAATTGATGTGTTTTTATCATTTGCTAAAATAGCAATTAATAATCATTATATATGCCCGGAAATTAATAACAGTAATAAAATAATTATAAAAGAAAGCAGGCATCCTGTTATTGAGCAAAAATTAGAATTAGGGGATTTTATACCTAATGATCTTGATATGGATACAGAAAAAGATTATCTGCTTATTATTACCGGTCCAAATATGTCCGGTAAATCTACGTATTTAAGGCAGAATGCTTTAATAGTATTAATGACCCAGATAGGAAGCTATGTACCTGCACAGTCAGCTAAAATAGGCGTTGTAGATAGAATTTTCACCAGGATAGGTTCATCTGATAATCTTGCACGGGGGCAGTCTACTTTTTTAGTTGAAATGATTGAAACTGCAAATATATTAAAAAATGCAACAAATAGAAGTTTCATTATTATGGATGAAATTGGAAGAGGAACAAGTACCTTTGACGGACTTTCAATAGCTTGGGCTGTTTTAGAATATATTCATAATAAAAAAGTATTAGGAGCAAAAACACTTTTTGCAACACATTATCATGAACTTACAAAACTTGATAAAAAAGAAGGCATTAAAAATTATTCTATTGCTATATCAGAAAACAATGAAGAAATTACTTTTCTTCATAAAATAATTGAAGGTCCTTCTGAAAAAAGTTATGGTATACATGTGGCAAATTTGGCCAGCCTTCCTGAAGAAGTAATACTTTATTCAGAAGGATTGTTGAAAAAATTAGAGCAAAATAAAAATGATAAATTAAATATAAAAAGTATAGTAGAAAATAATCAAATGGAATTATTTGATTTTACAGGAGTTAAAGAAAATAAAAAGAAAAATGATATAATAGGAAAAATAAAATTTATTGATATTAATAAATTGACTCCATTAGAAGCAATAAATATTTTATCTGATTTGCAAAATAGGATTAAATCAGGTTTATAAACAACTTTAATTGAATATTTTAATTTTATTTGACGAGAATTATTATAATTATGAAAAAATTTTTTTTTATTTTTTTTATTTTATTCACATTTTATTTATATGCTGATCATGTTTATGGACCATTTGAATATGAAAGATTAAATAGTGAACCTGTTCACTGGTATCCGGAAGAAGGAATTTATCATAATACTATTTATCTTGGATTATCTTCTGAATACGGAAAAATATATTATATTATAAACGGATCTTTTAATAAAGAAGAACCAAAGGAATTTACAAAACAGGTTGTGCTTCAAGGAAAAGAAGGCAGTGTAGTTGATTATAATATTGTAGCTATTTTAGAAAAAGAAGACAGTAATATTGAATTATATTCAAGAACTTATCGAATAGATAGAACTTATAAATATGAACAAAAAAGTCAATCATCAATTAAAAACTATTATAAAAAGAAAATCAGTTATGATGAAAATCAAATTCGTTTAATTTATGAATTTAATAATAATTTTTATAATTTAAATTTTGGCAACAGAGAATTTTTATTTCCTGATCAAATTAACACAAATAAAGATTCTACAAAAGAATTAGTGCTGAAAGGGGACGAGTTCGAAAATTCTGTATTTTTGGTTAACTGCAGTTATCATAAAGAAGGTAAAATATATACCGAAGTTCATTCATATTCTTTAGAGCAGGGTATACCAAATCCGCCTTCTTTTGGTTCATTGTACTGGGGACAATATTATAGGCAGAGTTATAAAATAAGAATTAAACCGGATAATCCTGATGATCAAATTTATTACTGGTTAAGAGAATGGGAAAGTAAAGAATATATTGTTGGACCGCCTTTGCAGACAAAAAGAAATCTCTGGAAAAAATATACAGAATCAATAGAAATGATGTCAGAATACGGGAAAGATGGTATTAAAGGAATTGCTGCTTTTTCAATTGCTAAAAACGGTAAATATTCTAAAATTGCAGGACCGTATTATTTTAAAATATCTGATCTTGATAATACGATAGAACAGGTATTTGAAAATGAAATAATAGATAGTGAAAAAAATAAAATTGTATATTTAAATAACAATGTGTTTGAAAATAAATTAAATGTTGTTGAAGGTAAGGCAGAATTAAGATTTGATAATTTTGCTGAAGACGATATGTTTTATTTTACGTTTAAAAGCAGCAACAGTGAAGGAAAATCTGAATTAATTAAATGTGAAAAAGAATATGTATTTAAAAATCAAAGTAATACTCCTGTTGAAATTGATATTTTTTTAACAAACGGAGAGAAACTGGGCTCTGTAAAAATTAATGGTGGAAAAATGATTTATCCGGTTATGAAAGATTATTTGGGTAATTATGTTGATTTGTCCAGTGATGCAATTATAGATTTTTATATGCCTGAGAATAAAGTAAGATATGAAGCAGCATCAAATGTTTATAAATATCTGGAGATTACTGAAAAATCAGAAGAATTTACAGGCAGTATAAAAATAAATGGAGAAGAAGGAGAAGAAATAACTTTTAGAGTTAAATTTGGAGCTTTTGATAAAAATGACAGGTTGATTGGAGAATCAGAAGATTATTATTTTAAGATAGACAAGAAAGTTCCTCAGGAAGATGTAACATCTGACGGAATAGATTTTAAAGTTTTTCATAATGAAAAACAGGTGTTAAAATTAATTAAACCTGAAACAAATGGTAAAATATATTATAAATTATCAAAAGACCAGGATTGGATTTTATATGATAAACCAATTACTTTTTTTCCACCTTTAATTGGGAAATGCTCTGTAAATATTTATACAAAATTTGTTGATGAAGCGGAAAATGAAAAAGAAAAAAAAGAACCATATACATTATTTTTTGATACAAGAGGAATTTTTGTAGATGAAAGTCAAAAGTACAGCGGAAATGGTACTGAGTCTTCTCCGTATAATTCTATAAACAGAGCTATAGAATTTGCAAAAAGAAAAAATATTAAATTGATATATCTTGTGTCTGATACAATTAATTCGACTTATCCAATTAAAATTGATTCTGATATAATAATTCAGCCGTATAAAAATGAAGAGAGACCGGTTGCAATTATGGACAGCAAATCTATTTTTACTCAAAAACATATATGCTTTGATGTTACAAAAAACGGTTATTTAGAATTACGTAATATTGATTTTA
>CAZYID010000021.1:20484-22793 GCA_964646595.1 uncultured Spirochaetales bacterium
ATATGCTTTGATGTTACAAAAAACGGTTATTTAGAATTACGTAATATTGATTTTAAAATAAATGCAGGGAAATATTTTTCTGTAATAAATGACTCGAAAATGAAACTTTATAATTTACAATTTTCATACAGCGGTAATGATAATTTTAATTTAATAGAAAATAAAAAAGGCAAATTAGGAATTTATAATTTAGTATTAAATGTATTAGGTCAACCTGAAAATTTTAACTTTATTAATACAAAAAGCAGTACTAATATTATTAAAAATATTTTGATTAATATAAGCGCAAATAATGCTTCAGTTTTTAATATTGAAAAATCAGATTATTTTCTAGGTGAAAATATTAATGTTAATATTTATTCAGATAATAAAATTAATTTTATAAATACAAGTTATTCGGATATTTCATTAGAAAAAGTTATTTATAAGCAAAGAGGAAATTTTAAAAATTCTACATTATTTAATCTTGTTAATGGAAGTTTATTTTTAAAAGAATCAAATTTTTTCTCTGAAGGCAATAATCCTTTTGAAGTTACAGCATTAAACGGAAAAAACACTAGAGTTAATATAAATGAATCATTATTTTGGATTAAAAAAAGTTCATCAGTTATTGGTTTTAATTTATATAACAGCGATATTATCTTTGACAGAAGTATTATAAATACAGAGAATATTATTGATTTTTCTTATAATTTTAGAGGGATAAATAGTAATTTTGATTTGAGATCATCTATAATTAGAAATTTGAATTGCGGAAGTTCAGTCTCATTTGTTTTAGATAATAGTGTTTTTAAAAGCGCTAATAATTCTGTTTTTAATATTAATATTGATGGCAGAAGCTTTAATTACTGGATTACTGATATTGCTGAAATTGTAACTGTTAATAGTTTATACTATTTTAATGAACAAAAAAATAATGCATTTATTTATTTAAATAATGTTAATTATGATCTGCTAAAACCGGTATGGTATTCAAATATAATTTCTACGAATAATATTCTATTAGAAAATTTAGAGAAAATTGATGTAAGTTCTATTATTAAAGATTTTACTGAAAAAAATATTTTTTATACTTTTACGAATGAATTTGATGTTGAAACTGATCAGTTTTTTATTCCGGTTCTTGATTCGCCTTTGTTACAGGGAGGATTACCCGAATATTCTTCTCCAATAGCAATTCCTGAAAAAGACTTTTTTGGCAAGAATAGAATAATACCGGGTATTGGAATTGATATTGGTGCTATACAAAAATCAGGTAATTTTTAATATTATTTTTTTACACCTAATTCATATAAATGATCAATACAATAAGCAGTGCTTTTTACAACTTTTTTACCACAGCCGTATTTCATGCATTCATCTTCTCCGACACCGCCTCTGGATTCTAAAATAAATTCTTTTTCAATATCAGAAAAGTCT
This sequence comes from uncultured Spirochaetales bacterium, assembly GCA_964646595.1. Lineage (GTDB taxonomy): Bacteria > Spirochaetota > GWE2-31-10 > GWE2-31-10 > JAFGQB01 > CAZYID01. Next base: position 21,904 of record CAZYID010000021.1, read on the forward strand.
TCATTTTCCCAGTTAGCTTTGTTTTTTAATTTTATAACAAATTGATGAATGAATTTATCAAGATTATTAATTCTCCAGTATTGTTTGCACCTTTTGCATTTATAAAGATCATATAAAGTTTCAGAATCAATTAATTCCAGATTGTCTAAAAATGTATCAGAGACATCTTCCAGGTATGATACGTTTTTAATATCTTTACATATACATTTCATAATTAAATCCATAATTTTTTTTAATAATTATATTATATAATATTTAAATAAAAATTAGTAAAGAATATTTTAGAAAATAATAAAAATCAAATGATTTTTTTGAAAAAATCGACTAATATATGATTATGTTTTTGATATTTATTTGGACAGAAGAAGAGATTATAAAATTAAGAGTCAGGGATCCTCAAGTTTTTGAAAAAGTATATAAAGAATATAAAACAAAATTATATAATTTTTTAATAATAAAAACTAACGGAAATGACCATATTGCAGAAGAAATATTAAGTGATACAATATACTCTGCTTTAAAATCTGCTCCAAATATAAAAGATAGCAATAAAGTTTTTCCATGGTTATTAACTATAGCGAAAAAAAGATTTTATGATTATTTAAGGAAAATATATAAAGATAAAAATTTAAATGAAAAAATAATAAAAGAACAAAATATTTATGAAAAAAAAGTTGAAATACCGGATAATGATAAATCAATAATGCTTGATATAGCTATAAAGAATATTAAGCAAAAATATAGAAAAATAATAGAGTTAAAATATATAGAAAATAAATCACAAAAAGAGATTGCCAAATTATTAAATAAATCAAAATCAAGTATTGAGCTTTTTTTTGATGTTTATTCAAGAGAGCAGAAAGTGATAAAGGGAGAGTTGGTTGTGGGGC
>CAZYID010000022.1:0-15900 GCA_964646595.1 uncultured Spirochaetales bacterium
AAGCACTAACTTATACAAGTGCCATTGTTTATTAGATGTTTTTTAATAAATTTAAAAAATGTTTCAAAAAATTTATGTCAATAATTGTATTACTGGTAAAGATAATAAAATTGTTAAATCAATTAATTATAAAAAAGGTAGTATTCAACTTAAAAAAAAGAGGTTTTTTTAGCGCTTGTATAATTATAGATATAAATAGAATGCTTATTTTATTTATACTAATAAAATTTATACCTAATAGTTATGTCAAAGAACTATTATTAGAAATTAAAAAACTTTTTTATTGCAGGATGTTTTATTTTAAAATATTATAAAAAGTTTTAGTTTTTTTATTTTAAAGTCTAAAATTATTTATTATACTTGTTTTATAAAAAGCTATTATTTAAAATATATAAAAGCAATAATTATGCCATAAGTTTTTATAAATGAATTAGTAAAAAATTATCTAAATTAAAAGAAAGTATTTATCCCGTAACTTGTTTTAATAAAATAAATTATGTCGTTTTTTTTGAAATCATCCATTATTTTTTATTTAGATAATTAAAAATGACAATAAAATTAAATTTGAAGAAATTGCAAAGCAGTATGAAAAAATTGCAGAGTAGTATGAAAAAAAGCAGTAATGTTTAACATTATGTGTTTTATGAGAAAAAAGGGCTAAAATAAATCCTGCTTTTTTAAAAAGCTCAAGAATAAAATTTTTTTTTATGATGTCAAAAAAATACAGGCAAGACGTCTGTCTTACCGCAATATGCAATTTATGTATCCAATTTTTTACCGAGTGCTTTTTTTGATATATATGTTACATAAATAGTGACTATAACAGTAATAAATAATCCAATTATTGTAAAAATCCATTCAGCCGGACTTTTAGCTCTGTCCCCTGCATTAATTGTTGCAATGTCACCAATTAATGAGCCAATATAAACATACATAATTGTTCCCGGCAGCATTCCAATCCAGCTTGCAAGGAAATAAGCTCTAAGAGATATTTTTGTTAAACCAAAAGCATAATTCAAAAAAACAAAAGGGAATAATGGCGATAATCTTGTTAAACCAACTATTTTCCAGCCTTTTTTTGCAACTGCAGTGTCAACAGATTTAAATTTTGGATATTTTTCAATTTTTTTTGATACCCAGTTTCTCAATAAAAACCTGCCTAATAAAAATGAAGCAGTTGCTGCAAGAGTTGAAAATATGGACACAATAATTGTTCCTTTAACTATTCCAAAAATAATTCCTGCTCCTAATGTAAGAACTGCACCGGAAATTAAAAAAATAGTGCATATAATATAGATTATTCCAAAAATTATTGGAGTTAATATTCCAAAACTTTTTATCCATTCTAATGAGTAGATTAGAGTTGATTCGATTTTTTTTGCGATATTATAATATTTATTTAGAATTATAAATAAAGTTATGATAATTAAAATAATAAATATTCGAATTATTATTTTTTTAATTTTAATTTCTTTATCACCCATTATAATTTTCCTTTGTTAAAAAATTTAATTATTTTAATTAAAAAATTATTCTGTAATTCATCAATATATGCTTTTTTGCCTGATTGTCTTGTGATGTCAGAATATGTTGGATATGAATGAATCACTGATTGAATTTTTGAAAATTTTATTTTTAATGTTTTTAAGATTTGTGCTTCATGCAATAATTCTCCTGCATTATGCCCCAGGATATGAGCGCCTAAAAGAAAGCCTTTTTTTGTAAGAATAAATTTGGCAATTCCATCCTCTGTATGATCTGTAATTGATCTTTCGAGACTATTGAAGTTATATTTATATATTTTTATTTTATCTCCATGTTTTATTCTTGCCTGTTCTTCTGTAAGTCCAGCGTGAGCAAATTCCGGATCAGTAAAAGTTGTCCAGATAATATTTTCATAATTAATTTTTCTTTTAATCGGGAGACATGCATTTGTTCCTGCAACAACTGCTTGATATTCTGCGATATGACTGAATAAATAATGACCGATAACATCACCACATGCATAAATATTTGAAGAACTTGTTTTTAAAAAATCATCAACTATTATACCTTTATTATCATATACTATTCCTGCATTTTCCAATTTTAAACTGTCAGTATTAGATTTTCTCCCGGTAGCAATTAATAAAGCATCAGCTTTTAGATTGCTTTTTTTATTATTTTGAATAGTAAGAGCAATTTTGTTGTTTTCTTTTTTGATTTTTAAGCTTTTAGTTTTTAATAGAATATTTAATCCTTCATTGATTAAGTTATTTTGCAGCATTTCAGCCAGTTCTGCATCATCTTTCATTAATATCCTTGTATTCCTTTGAATAACAGTTGTTTTTACATCTAGCCTGTTAAGAGCTTGTCCTAATTCAATTCCAATTGGACCACCGCCTAAAATTATTATTGAGTCAGGTAATTTTTTTTGTTCAAAAAAAGTATCATTTGTAAAAAAATTAATTTTATCTATTCCATTGATAGGCGGAACTGCAGGAGATGAGCCGGAAGCAATAATAAATTTGTCCGAAGTAATAATTTTATTATTAAGTTTTATTTTGTGATTATCAATAAATTCCGGATTTCCAAATTTTATTGTAATTCCAAATTTTTCAAAAATTTTAGGCTTGTGTTCTTCAGCAACTTTATTAACAATATTCTGAACATACTTCATTACATTTTTTCCATCAAGAGTACATTTGCTTTTAATATTAAATGTATTTAGATTTTTAGTTTCATGATATGCCTTGCTTGCTCTTATAAAAGCTTTACTGGGGATACATCCAGAATAACTGCATTCTCCGCCAATTTTATTTTTTTCTATCAATAAAACTTTTTTTCCTAATCCTGCAGCAAGTTTTGAAGAAACAAGTCCTGCAGAACCGCCTCCAATAATAATAATATCATAATCGAATTTAGACATTTTTTTCACCTCGAACTATTTAATTTCTTTCTTGAATATTGTTTAAATTCCAAATTAAGTTCCTTTTAAGTTCCCTGGAACAACATGTTTTTTTAATATTTGATTAAATTTTATTGTCCATTCATCAAATTCATTGCTGTTTAAGTTTTGATTAAAAAAGAAGAATATTACGAAAATTATTAAAACAAAGGCAAAGAGTTTCTTTTTCAAGATTAACTCCTGTTTATAAATGTTTTACTAACTAACAGTAGAGCAGGTGAGGCGTTTGATTTACCGTGAATTTATTTTATCCTTTATCTCATTAAAAATAATTGGTAAATTTTTTTCAAATAAATTTATTGTTTCATTAAATTGTTCAATTTCTTTAAAATTACTTTTTGATGTATTAAATGAGTCTTCTAAATAATAAAGCATATCTTCTAAATTTGCACAAATTTCTGAAAGATGAAAAAAATCTTGTTTGAAATTTTCTATTTTTTGAATATTGTTTTTATCCAGTTCTCTTAAAAATAATGAAATTTTAAATAAAACATCAAGTATATTTTTTCTTGTTATATTTACAGGTAAAATTGGAGGATTTTTTTTTGAAAAAATTAATATTTCTTTATAAATATTTTCAATATGTGTATTAAGAATATTTTCGATATCTACAGGTAAATACGGTTTAGAATGCCCTTGAAAAAGGTAATCAATAATTTTTTGATAATCATAATTTTCAAATGCTAATTGAGTAAAGATAAGTGCTCTTACAATGGTTTCACTATTTGTATTTCCATAATAACTTAAGATCCCGTCAATAGAATCTATGTCCAGTTCCAGATCATTTATACTTTCTTCTAGTTCATTAAAATCAGGATAATTTTGAAAGTCATTTATATTTTGTCCTTTTAAAAATAAAATTTTATTACCATTGTTTAAAACTCCAATTATAATCTCTTTGTTTTCATTTAATAAGGGGCCTAAACTTGTTACCGGCACAGAAAAGTCCAGATCTTTTATATAATAAAATGAATATAATAATTGTTTTTCAATTGTAGTATTTTTTAATTTTAGGGTTAATACTTTTTTTAATGAATCTATAAACTCTTTATTGATTTTATTAGCGAAAAAAAAGTTTTCTTGCATTTTATTTTTAGAATAATATTCTATATTAAATTCGCACTTTTTATAATTTCTATTTTTAATTAAAATACTATCTCCGATAGTAAAATTATTTTTTTTGTAAAAGGATTTCATGTCAAAAACATTTATTTCTCCAATATCTACATTATTAAAATATATATCATGAAAATTTTTAATAGGCATACTCTGTATATCAAGCAGGCTAAAGTAAAGAGTCATCTCGTTTGAATCAATTTGTTTTTCAATTATTTTTATTTTTTTATCTTCATAAAAAAATTTAACATCATCTATATTAAAACCTGTAGTCTGAAATGGAATTATCCTATGCCCTAATATTAATATTTCATTTTTAATTTCAAATTCTGTAGGTATTATTTGTAAATTAATATTTTTTAAAAATGATGCTTTTGGATAAATAATATCATTATCTAACACAAATTGATCTGTTGTTTCAAAAAAAATTTCAATATCTTTTTGAATTTTATCATTAATAGTTAAATCTATTTTATTAAAAATATCATTTATTTTAAATGGTTTAGTAAAAGAATTAATCGTATCAAAAATTTTTTTATTATTGATTTTCATAATTTTATTTTAAATCTTTACCTGTAGTAGTTGTTACTAATTTACCGTGTTTTACACCTTTCATGCCAATTAAACCGTCAGCTATTTTTTGAATTTCATTTGCCTTGCCTTTTACTGCTAAAACTTCAAGACAATTATCATGATCTAAATGAACATGCATGGTTGAAATTATTTCGTGATGATGTTCGTGCTGACCATCAACAATTTTTTTTGATAATTCGAATGCGTTGTGATCGTAAATTATTGTAATTGTGCCTACTTTTTCACCGGACTCTTCTTCCCATTCTTTTTGAACTAAAAGATCTCTTATCAAATCTCTTATTGCTTCAGATCTATTATTATAGCCTTTTTTATTTATCAATTTATCAAATTGTATTAATAATTTAGAATCCAGTGAAACACCAAATCTTGTTAATTCGCTCATTATTATTCTCCGGGTTTATTTAAAATGATTAATAATAATAGATGTAATAATTAGTACTTGTCAAGTGAATTATTATAATAAAAAATAGCTCCTGTTTTTTATTATAATAACAAGAGCTATTTTTTTAAAAAAAAGTTAAAAAATGTGAGGACTATTAATTTACATTAATGCAATTATCAATCCAAAAACTGCACCATAAATAGTTGATGCCCAGGGATTACTTGTTATTGGACAGCTTCCTGTGGAACATCCTATAAACCTGTATAATCCATATCCAAGTAATCCTCCAACTGCAATTCCTATTATTATTTTAAAAATATTCATTTATATACCTCATTTTAATGAGTAGAAATCAGTCTTTCCAGTTTTTCTCTATTAAATCCAATTACTATTTTTCCATTATAATCTATTACCGGAACACTTGTTTGACGAGATTTGTGTGTCATCTCTTCTGCTTTTCTTTGATCACTTGCAATATTATAATCAGTAAATTTCACATGCCTTTCTCTTAAATAATTTTTAACCATTTTACAAGCACTGCATGAAGGTGTAGAATAAACTTTTACTGACATAACCTGCCTCCTTTATAAATGTTTTTCAATTTCATATATTAATGCTTTTTCACTTTGAAGTCCTACAAATTGTTTTTCAACTTTACCGTCTTTAAACAATAATAGAGTTGGTATACTCATTATTCCATATTTAGCAGCGGTATTAGTTTGATTATCTACATTTAATTTTGTAATATTTACCTTGCCTTTAAAATGTTCAGCAACCTTGTCTATAATAGGTGATTGCATTCTGCAAGGCATACACCACTCTGCCCAAAAGTCAACTAATGTAATACCATTTTTTATTTCCTGATCAAATGTTTGATCATTTAATTCTTTAACATGTTCTGTTTTTGTCATTTTATTGTCTCCTTTATTTTCTATTAATTATAAAGCATATAGCATGCCAAGTTTTTTTATTGATAATATAAGGGATTTATGCTTTTTTTTATTGATTTTTTTAAAATTTGTGATATTGTTAACATTAAGTTAATATGTTAACTTAATGTTAACGTTAACTTGTTAAAATAAAAGGTTAAATAATGAAAGTTAAGTTGGATCAATATAAATTTGATTTAATTAAAATTATTGATGAATTTCCGGATGGTTTAATTATTCTAGATAATGATTTAAATATAATTTTCTGCAATAAAGAATTTTTAAAAATAATAAATCTTAATGAGAATGAAATTTTAAATAAAAACATCAATGATTTGGATTTGATACCTCGGGATCCTTCAAGAGATAAAAAAAATTTTATTGATTGTTTAAAGAAAAGAAAGGAAATAAAAGCAAATTTTTATTTTAAACATAACGAAACAAATATTCAGGTTTTTCTTAAAACAAAATTTATAAAAGAAGAAAATCAGACTTTATCTATAATAGGAATAAATGATCAGCATTCATTTATAAACTGCAGTATTAATATAGTTGATGAAGAAACAAAAATAAAAATCCTGCAGGATAGAATAATCGGAAAAGATAAAAAAATTCTATCGCTTTATAAAATGATAATACTTGCTTCAGAGTCTCTGTCTAATGTTTATGTAACCGGCGAAAGCGGGACAGGTAAAGAGCTGATAGCAAGAGCAATTCATGATCTTTCTGATAGAAAGAATATGCCTTTTATTACTGTCAATTGTTCAGCTTTATCAGAGTCTTTGTTAGAAAGCGAATTGTTTGGTCATGTTAAAGGATCATTTACCGGAGCATTTAAAGATAAAATTGGGAAATTCGAATCAGCTCAAAAAGGAACTGTTTTTCTTGATGAAATTGGAGATATCAGCCCTTTAATTCAACTAAAGTTATTAAGAGTAATTCAGGAAAAAACAATTGTTAGAGTAGGCGATAATAAAGAAATTAAAGTTGATATGAGAATAATTACAGCAACAAATAAAAATTTAAGGGAAATAGTTTCAAAAGGTGAATTCAGAGAAGATTTATTTTATAGATTAAATGTTTTTCCTGTTTATACTGTACCTTTACGGGAGAGAAGTATTGATGTTCCTGTATTAGCAACTTATTTTATAAAAAAATTTAATCGCGAAACAGGGAAAAATATAAAAGGATATACTGATAATGCGTTAAGATTACTTATGGAATACTGCTGGCCGGGAAATATTCGAGAATTAGAGAACAGTATTGAACATGCATTTGTGGTCTGTAATAATGAACATATAGATATTTTTGATTTACCGCAGGAGCTGCGTCAGGTTGGTTTTAGAGAGGGAATCTGCAAAGGTCTAACCAATAATAGCGAGTCAAGTTTAATTAACAATGATTCTGAAAAAAATAAAAAAATTATTCCAAGAAATATTATTTCAAAAGAAAAGCTTGTAGAATTATTGGAAGATAATAATTGGAATAAAGCAGAAACTGCACGCAAGCTTGGTATAAGCAGGGTTGCTTTATGGAAAAAAATTAAAAAACTTAATATAGGATAAATGGAGTATAATTATGAAAAAGGTAAATTGTATATAGTTGATATTTATTTTGAAGAAAAATAATTTATATAGTACTTAATGCACAAATTTAAATTTTTAACTTAATAAAACTTCATCAGTAACAAGATCTTTATTTCTTAATTCATGAAATTTATTAATTAATTTCTCTACTGTTAATTTCTTTTTTTCATTTCCAGAAACATCAAATATAATTTCTCCTTTATCCATCATCAGGATACGATTGCCATACTCTATTGCTTGATTCATATTATGAGTTATCATAATAGTTGTAAGTTTATAATCATTAATAAATTTTTTAGTTAAATTTAAGACAATTTCAGCATTTTTAGGATCTAAAGCAGCTGTATGCTCATCAAGTAAGATCAAATCAGGTTTTGATAAAACCATCATTAATAAAGTAAGAGCCTGCCTCTGTCCACCAGAGAATAATTGCACATTTTCTTTCATTCTATTTTCAAGACCCATTTTAAGATTTTTTAAATGATTTTTAAAAAAATATCTCATTTTATTATTTAAACTTATTTTAATTCCTTTAAATCCTTTTTTATAACAAATCGTCATATTATCTTCTAAAGTCATATTTGAAGCTGTTCCTAATAGAGGATTTTGAAAAATGCGACCAATATATTTTGCTCTTTTATATTCAGGTTTATTTGTCACATTTTCATCGTTAATATATATAGTTCCATATGTTGGAAAATAAGTTCCAGCTATAAGATTAAAAAGAGTTGTTTTTCCGGCTCCATTACTTCCAATTATTGTAATAAAATCACCTTTATTTATTTTTAATGAAATTTTTTTTATTGCAGTGATTTCATCAATTGTATCCTGATTAAATATTTTAGTAATATTTTTTAATAATATCATGATTATTCTTTCTCCTTTTTTGCAGGTTTTTTAATCTTTGTAATAATCAAACATACAATTATAAGTAATCCTGTAACTAATTTTAAATCTGTTGATTTCATTCCTACATAAAATCCGTAAAATCTTCCAAAAAACATTATTCCACGAAAGATTATCGATCCAAGTAAAACACGAAGAGTCAATAAACTAATACGATTAGATCGTATAAGGAATTCTCCGATCATAACAGATGTTAAACCAGCAATAATAATTCCCTGTCCTAAACCAACATCAGCAAATTTAAAATACTGTGCTGCAAATGCTCCAGAAATAGCTACAAGCCCATTGGACAAACCAACTCCAATTATTTTTAACCACTCAGGGTTAACTCCTTGGCTAATAACCATTTGGGTATTATTTCCTAATGCGCCAAGTGTTAATCCCAGATCAGTTCGAAAAAAGGCATCTATAGCAATCTTTATTAAAATCACTACAATAATAATAAAAAATAGTTGTGCATTTTCAGATGATAATATTCCAGAAAAAGCATCAATTACTTTAGTAAATATTGTTTCTACTTTAAGTAGTTGGATATTTGAGCTTCCTAAAATTCTAATATTAATAGAATAAAGCATAATCATTGTAATTATGCCTGCTAACAATTGAGGTACTTTTAATTTATTATGAATTAATGCGGTTATCATACCAGCGAGAAATCCGCCAAAAAAAGATATTATAATCGCTAAAACAAGATTATAACCATTTATAATAAATACTGCCATTAATGCAGCCCCAAGAGGAAATGTACCATCAACAGTTAAATCAGGGAAGTCGAGAACTCTAAAGGTAATAAATACTCCTAGAACCATAATTCCATAGATAAGTCCTTCTAAAAATATACCTTCAATCATTTCTGAGCCCTTTATAAAAAGATAGGATTAGTAAAATAATAAAAAAAGGCATGATAAAATAATATAATTTATTTAAGATCATGCCTTATATTTATCTTATTTTATTTTGTTTTTAACTTTCCATTTTCATAAATTTTATTTGCCATATTAATAATATCCTTAGGAAATTTTAATCCTAGTTTTTTTGCTACATCAAGATTAATTAGTAAATCAATATCTGATGGATCTGTCATAAATCTTGTTGGCATATTTTCAGGTTTTTTACCGTTTAAGATTTCTATAATTATTTTTCCAGTAGCTCTTCCCATTTGATAATAATCAAAACCCCATGCAGCTAAAATATCATAGGTTTCTGCAGAACTTGGATCAGCAGACATAATCGGGATTTTTCTTTTCATGGCTTCTGTTGTAACAGACCCTAGTGCTGATACAACAGTATTATCTGTACTAACATAAAGAGCATCTATTCTTCGAATAATACTCTGGACAGCCTGTTTTACTTCAGCTGAATTAGTAACAGTTGTTTCAACAAATTTTATTCCTAATTCTTTACAAGTTTCTTTAGCTATTTCAGCCAATCTTACAGCATTTGACTCACTGCTTGTATATACATGACCAAGTCTTTTTATTTTTTTTATTTTTACTAAAAATTTAATTTGCTCTTTTACAGGAGTCATATCTGATATTCCTGTAACATTATTTTCTCCTTTTTTTAATGAAGAAACCAATCCAGCACTTACCGGATCTGTAACTGCAGAAAAAATTACAGGAATATCTTTTAGAGTTCCAACTAATGCTTGTGAAGTAGGAGTAGCAATACCTACTGCAATATCAACTTTTTCATTTTTAAATTTGATTGCAATTTGTTTTGCTGCATTTACATCTCCATTTGCATTTTGTAAATCATATTTGATATCCGTAAATCCCTGTGACTTTAATTCATCCTGTATCCCTTTTTCTACAGCATCTAAAGCCGGATGGGATACAATTTTTGAAATCCCGATAACTATATCAGCTTTTTTAGCTGTAGCTCCAATAGACAGAGTAAGAGTAAAAAAAATACTTAATATTAATTTTAAAATATTTTTCATTAATAACTCCTTTATTATTAACTTATTTAGTCTTAACAGATTATAAATTTAGATATAAAAATGTCAAGATTTTTATATGAAGATTATTATAAAAAAATATTGATTTATAAATTAACAATTGTCCAATAAATACCTTTAACAACTTCTTTCATCCTATCGAAATCAAGCGATTCTATGATATCTGTTTTTTTATGATAATTTGGATTTCTATAAAATGATGTATCAGTAATCATTACAGCTTTGTAATTATATTTCCAGTAACTTTGATGATCAGAAAGATCTATCCCCGGAATTATTAACGGTGAAGTTAATGAATGAACATCAATTTCTGATGCTTCTTTCATATAATTTTTTATTTTATGTACAATCATAGCACTGTCTAGTGTACTAACGATTTCAATATAGTTTCCTTTATTAGGATATAATAGTTTTAACATTGGTAAAGGATATTCTTGAGAATTAGGTTTATCAGTAAAGTAGCCTATCATATCAAGAGCTATCATGGCCTTGACTTTTATATTAGTATCAGCTAAAGATTTTGCATGAACAGTACTGCCCATAAATTTTGTTTTAAAAAATGGCGGTTCTTCAAGTGTATACGCAACAAAATTTATTTTATTTTTTAAATTAGGATTTAATTTTGAAACAATCCTTGCAGTTTCTAAAAGTCCTGCAACAGCACTTGCATTATGATCAGCTCCAGGCTGATTTTCACATACATCATAATGGGCGCCAATTATTATTCTTTCTTTATCTTTAGGTCCAAAAGAAGCAATAATATAAGAATTTTTTTAAATATATTACTTTTTTTCATTTATGAATAATTATTCTGTAGGATGCGCGTTTCTGACTAATCTAAATCCAATAGTTGCATCATCTTTATTATGTTCATGAGATTTTCTATAAGTTACTCTAGTATTTATTGCAACAGTTGTTCTGTCTGCTCCTCTTATTACGCGTTCATCTCCTTTATCCGGACCTTTTGGATTAAATTTAGGACTATTTTTATATGTATTCATTTTGTAATAATCCCAGCACCATTCTGATACATTTCCTGTCATATCATACAGTCCAAGTTCATTAGGTTCTAAAGAACCTACATCTAAAGGCAGCCCATTATTAAGCGGTAAACAGTTTCCGACTTTATTTAAATCATTACCTCCACTATATGTATACCCTTTGCTTTTTGCTCCTCCACGTGCAGCATATTCCCATTCTGCTTCTGTAGGTAATCTATAACCACTGGCATTCCAATTACATGTAACTTTAGATGAGTTAATAGTATAAGCAGGAGTTAGTCCTTCCATTTCGCTTTTTAAATTACAAAATTTTACAGCATCATCCCACTTAATATTTGAAAGAGGAAAATTTTCACTTTTTGCAAATAAAGAAGGATTTTTCCCGGTAATTTCCTTATAATCTTTTTGAGTTACCTCATATTTACTTATATAAAAATCATCAACAGTGACTTCATGTTCATTCTTTTCATCAATTCCACCCTCTTTATTTCCCATTAAATAAGTACCGCCTTTAACAAAAATTAAAGAGCTATCAAATTCTATTTCTTTTTCAACAGGTTTTTCTTGTTCTATATTTTGTGCATCCTGGAAAACTTTTAATCTGTGTTGTCCATATTGCTTAAGAATTAAATCTTCAAGAACAACTCTTTCAATCTTTTTGAATTCACCTGCCATTTTATTTGCCATGTCATTAGTTAAATTTTCTATATTATTAAAAATTTCAATCCCAGTTGATCCGGTTTTTGAACTTACAACAGATATTTTTTGATAGAGCATGTCATATGCTTGAGATATAATTATGATGTTTTCTCCTTCAATTGCATATTTAGTTAGTACAATAACATCAGCTCCAAAAGTTAAAGCAATTTCTGTTGTTTTTTTTGGATCTATAAAGTCAGAATTTTTTATTTTACTTTTTTTTATACTTTGATCTATTTCACTGAAATCAATAAAATTAAATAGATTTTTTTGATCAAGTTTTGCTCTGATTGTATCTCTAATTACTCCAGTGAGGTAATCGTATTCAGTGCTGCTTTTTAAATTATAGATAGGCATAATCAGTATTGTTCTGCTGATTGTTTTATCATCATTCTTTTTAGCTGAAATAATAAAAAATAGACTGATTAAGATTATAATAAAAATCTTTTTCATAATTATATTCCTTGAATAAAATGAATTTAGATCAATTAATTAAATTATAAGTAACTAATAAAAAAATGTCAAAAAAATTGTAAAAAAAATATATAATTTCATCTTTTAATGTTTTTATTTAGATAATATATAATGGTTTGGTTGACATTATAGTATTTATTAATTATACTTTAAAAAATTAAAAATTATTAAACAAGTAGTTTTAAAGTTCAAATTTTTTAAATCTCTTAAATTAAAATAATTTAGAATAATTTTGAATAATTAAATAAGAGATGTAAAATATCTATACAAATAATTAAGATATTTGTATTTAAAGAGTTCCTATAATTTTATACATTTTTTTGTATATATTAATATAGTAATAAACTGAGATTTTTAATCCTAAATAAAATAGGATAGAAATAATATAAAAAAAAATAATTTAAAGGAGGCAATTATGAAAATAAAAAGAATTTTTTATTTTTTAAAGTATTTTTTAATCATTTCTTTATTATCACAACTTTTATTTAGCTGTGCAACTTTTAACCAGGAACCTACAGTAACCGAAACAAAATCAGAACCGGGTTCTATTTCTATAAAAGCTGTAGAAAAAATAATCAGTCCAAATAATGATAAAATGCTTGATGATCAGGTTTTTACATTAGAAAACAAATCTGCAAGCACTAATCCTATAGTTAATTGGACTTTAACTGTTAGTGATACTGGAAATAATATAGTTTTTAAACATCAAAGTAAAAGTAATTTACCAGCAGAATATATTTGGAACGGAAAAGGCGATGATAATAAAGTAGTAGCTGATGGAGAATATAAAGCATCATTAGAAGCTTTTTTTATTAACGGATCATCTAAAACTGAAAAATCAAATTCGTTTATTGTAGATGCTACTCCACCACAAGCTGAGTTAAAAAGGGATAAAGAAATATTCTCTCCGGATAATGATGGAATTGATGATAAAATAACTTTTTCTTTTGCTAATATAGAAGAAAAGAGTGGTATAAAAAACTGGGAATTAGTTATATTAAGTCCATATAGCAATACAGAATTTATTATGTTTAGCGGCGAGGGTGAACCAAAAGATAAAATAACATGGAATGGAATAAGTAAGGATGGTAAACTTGTTGAAAGTACAGAAGAATATCCTATGATAATGTATTTAGAGGATGAAGTTGGAAATAAAAATGAAAAACAACTTGATCCGGTTTTAGTTGATATTCTTGTAATCAAATTAGCTGACGGCAGATATAAAATTAGAATAAGCAATATTAAGTTTAAACCAAATCAGGCAGTAATGACCGAGGATAAGAAGAATTTTGAGATTCTAGATAAACTGACAACAGCATTAAAAAAGTTTGGTGGTCATAAAATATTAATTGAAGGTTATGCAAATAAATATAGTTCCGGATTGAATGAAAAAAGAGCTTATGAATTATCAGAGGAAAGAGCACGCTTAGTTACAAATGAATTGGTTGAAAGAGGCATTGAAAAAGGAAGAATGACAATTGAAGGAAAAGGATTTGAAAATCCAATTATACCTCTTAAAGGTAATATGACAAAAGAACAAAGACAAGAAATGGCTGTAAACCGAAGAGTTGAATTTTATCTTGAAAAATAAATAGTTTTAATACGTATTTTAAGGATTAAAAGGCTTATGTCTTTTAATCCTTTTTTTTTGATAAATTTTAATAATATTTGTAATGCTGAAAAAAAATAATAACAATAATAAATTTAATTAACTTGCTAAACCTATAAATTTAATTGTTTTTTTAAAAAAAAGTGATATTATTTATTATATAAAACTCTTTTTCAAGTATTTTAATCAAATTATAATGTATTCAGGAGAATATTATGATTTTAAATAGGAAGTTTTTTATTTTACAAGCTTTTATTTTAATAATTTTATTTAATTGTAAGATTGGGAAAATATTTGAAAAGAAAGAAAAAAAAGAATCAAATCAATGCTTAATTACTTATATAAAAGGTAAAACATATCTCGTTGATCAGCAATATAAAAACATTTCTGAATTAAAAGTTGGTTTAAATATTAATGAAGAAGATATAATAAAAACAGAAGAAGATTCGGCTGTAGAACTTCAAATTGGAGAAAGCTCAATAGTTAGAGTTAAAGAAAAATCTATATTAAAAATAGATAAATTATTTAAAGATCAGGAAATTGAAAAAACTACTATTAATCTCGATATAGGAAAAATTCTTGCAAAACCTAAAAATCTTACTGAAGGGTCTTCTTTTGAAGTGGATACTAAATCAGTAACAGCAGGTGTAAGAGGTACAGAATTTACAGTTGTAAGAACAAAAGAAGGAGTAGCAAAAATTGCTGTTAATGAAGGTGAAGTGAATGTTAGGAAAAATATAAATTCTAAAGAATTAAAGAAAATAGAAAAAATTGACGCTGAATTAGCAAAAATAATAGAAAGTACTCTTCAAGAAGAAGTTGTATTAAAAAAAGATGAAAAAGTTGAAGTAAATGATAAAGAATACAATATTTTTAAAGAAGAGACGTTAAATGAAATAAAAAAAATATCAGAAGATCTGGAAGCAAAAAAGAATTCTAAAGATGATTTGGAAGCTTTACTGAAAAATGCGGAAGAAATAACAATAAAAAATATTCAGGATAGATCAAACGAAGTTATTAAGAAGGAGAATGTATCTAAAGATGAGTGGAAGAATGATTTTAACAGGGATGAATTTAAAGAAATTGGTGTAACTGTGGCTTCATTAAAAACAGGAATAAAAGAAAAAGAAAGTGAAAAAAAAGAGGAAAAAGAGGAAAAAGAGGAAAAAGAAAAATTAGAAAAGAAACCTGAAGTTCAAAAAGAAAAAATTATAGTAATAGAAAAATTACCTTATAATTTTGGATTAAAATTATCAGAGAAGAATACAGCAATTACTGTAGGAGATAAAAATATTCTTCTTTCAAATGACTTAGATAAAACAATTTATTGTATTAATCCAGATAAAGGGGAAGTTGTATTTAAATTTAAACATACAAAATTAAATAATATTCAGAGTCCGGCAACTTTTTTTCAAAAAAAGATTATTCTAGCAACATACAGTAATATATTTGTTTTAGATAATAATGGTAAAGTTTTACTTAATAAAGAAATATCTAATGGGCCGTTATATTGGGCTTCTCCTATTACATATCAAAAAAAGGTATTTATACCAACAGCAAGATTTTTATATTATTATGACGGGGCAGCAATTAAGCAAGTAAATGAAGATGAATTCCCGGCAGCATTATCTCAGTTGTATATAAGTAGTGATTCCAGATTTATTTTTACAGCTGATTCATTAAATTGTACTGCTAAA
>CAZYID010000022.1:15910-22394 GCA_964646595.1 uncultured Spirochaetales bacterium
GATTTTGTAAATAAAAAAGTTGAATGGACTTCTGATAAACTGCCTAATAATATTTTTACTGCTCCAGTAAAATCAGTAAAATATTTAATCGCAGCAGATATTAAACAAAATCTTTATAAATTTGATTATCAATCAAAAAATACAAAACCTGATATATTGAAAATAAATAACGGAGTTTTATCAAATATTATATCTTATGGTGAAAATATTTATTTTATTGCTAAAGATGGGGTGTTTTATGTAGTAAATATTAATACATTTAATAAAGCAAGAATGATAATGCGTGTTGATAAAAATCCTGTCCAGGATAAGTATCTTACCAAGAAATTGTATAGAGATAAAAATATTATTTATTTTGCTTCGGATACCGGAAAAGTTTTTATATATGATCTTTTAACAGGAAATACGGATTTGTTAGAAATTGAAGATAATAAAAATAATAATCCGCTTATTGGTACTCCTGTTAAAATTAAAGATGCAATTTATTTTGTTGATGTAAAATCAAATATATATAAAATGCATGAAAAAAAAATGTAGAAATTATTAAAATTAAATAAAAAGCATGAAGAAAAAAAATAAATACTTAAGACTTCTAATTATAATAAGTATTGGAATAGCTGTATTTTCTTTTTATTATTTATTCATAAATTTATTATTAAATCAGTTTTTTTGTTTATTAAGAGAAGATAAAAATTATAACTTTTTAAATTCTTTAGAAAACAAATCTTTAGATTTGTTTATTAAAAATAAGTCTAAAATTAATAATATATTTTTTTCTGAAAGATATACAAACAGGAATTTAAAAAAGAATGTTTCAAATGATATTATGATTGTTGGGATTGATGATAAGAGTCTTAATTTGATAGGTAAATGGCCCTTTAAGAGATCAGTACATTCTAAAATAGTTGATTATTTTACAAATTCTGATTTCAGAGAAAGTTTGCTTTTTTTTGATATTTTTTTCCTTGAAGAAGATTATGATCCTCAACAGGATAAAATATTAATAGAATCATTTAAAAAGAATAAAAATGTGATTCTTGATTATATTGCTAGAGAAAAGCCTTATGATAATAACGAAGAAAAATTAGAAATGCAGGATCGGATTAATTTAGTCAATAATAAATTTGGTTATTTAAAAAACATAAAAGGTTCACTTGAGAATGCTGTTACATATATGGCATTAACATTTCCAATAAAAGAATATATGGAAAATATTTCACAGGTTGGGTGTGCGAATTTAATTGAGGATGATGATAAAATTTCAAGGAGATATCCTCTTGTTTTTAAATATGTTGATAGAAATGAAATGTTATTTGGAGATTTAAAAAACTCTGACAGGATAGATAAAATATATTTATTTAATCATGTTATATCTTTTAACAAAAAAAGGAATGAGTATATTTTAAGGAAAAATGAATCTAATATATTTGATATTACAAAAAAAGCATATTCTGAAAGAAAACCTATTACAGGAAATGAGATTATCAAATTAAATAATGAGATAAAAAAAATTGAGGACGATTTTAAAAATGAGTTGAAAATAATAAAAGAAAAAACTAAAGAAAATAATAAAAAAGTTATATTAGAAATCAATAAATATTTTAAGAAAAGTAAAACTAAATTATTTTTGAAAGATTCAATTTTAGGTTTAATAAATCAGGAAGAATATTTTAAAGATATTGATTTAATAATAAAAGAAATAATTGATAAGTTATTAACAATTTCTAAAAATAATAAAAATGTTGAAAAAGAAATAAAATTTTTAAAAAAGATGCATAATAAACTTATTAAGATTAATAGAGGTGGAGAAGCAAGTTTTACAGATAAAAATATTTTTGAAGAGGTTAGTTTATTTGATTTTATATATAACAGCAAAGATGTAGTTTTTAATAAACTATTAGTTTTTAAAGAATCTTTTTATATGTCAATACCTTTAGCATTACTGTCAAAATATTTTAATGTTGATATTAATGATATAGAGGTTAACTATGGCAGGGAAATATTATTAAAAAATCCAAAGACATTTAATAGTGAAACTGGAAAATATGAAAAAATTAGGATAAAAAATATTGAAAAAGAGTTTATAAGAATTCCTATTGATGAAAATGGGAATTTACTAATAAATTATGCAGGAGCACGTTCAAGTTCAAATAGAGAAAATAGAACAACTTTTGAAGTTTACAGCTATTCTGATTTTATTACTAATTCACAAGTTTTGGTAAAAAATAAAATAGCAATGGTGGGAGCATATGCAGAAGGTGTAGCAGACGATGAATATCTAACACTATTTGGAACTATGTATGGAATAGAAATAATTGCTAATACAATAAATACAGTAATAAAAAGCAATTATATTATAAAGCTTAATAATTATTTTTATCTTTTTATTTTATTCATAATTAGTATAATAGTTGCATTAATTTCATCAAATAAAAGAACTATTTTTGCTTATTTATATTCAATATTATTTGTTTTTATATACTATTTTTTTGCTTCTTTTTTATTTATTTCTACTAATATAGTTTTAGAAGTTCCTAAAGTAATATTAATATCATTGCTTTCTTTAATGACAGTAATTGTTTATAGAGTTTTAACAGAAGAAAAACAAAAAAAACAAATTAAAGCAACATTTTCAAGATATGTAAATCCAAATGTAGTTGAAGAATTACTCGAATCTCCTCCTGAATTAGGAGGTGTTGATAAAGATATTACAGTGTTTTTTTCTGATATAAGAGATTTTACAACATTATCCGAAAGACTTACTCCTCAAAAAGTATTAAATCATCTAAATAAATATTTTACTGCAATGACAGATATAATATTAAAATACGATGGGACTTTGGATAAATATGTAGGTGATGAAATAATGTGTTTCTGGGGAGCGCCAAAACCGCAGGAAAATCATGCAGAATTAGCATGTAAAGCAGCATTAGATCAAATGAAAAAATTAGAAGAATTAAATAAAAAATGGCCTGAAGATATGAAGATCAATATTGGTATTGGAATTAATACCGGAATAATGACAGTTGGTAATGTTGGCTCAGAAGGTAGAATGGATTATACAGTGATAGGTGATAATGTAAATCTTGGAGCAAGACTGGAGGGTGTAAATAAAACTTACGGTACAAATATTATTGTTAGTGAAAATACATATTTATTAGTTAAGGATAAATTTAATTTTAGAGAATTGGATACAATAAAAGTAAAAGGAAAAGAAAAATCAGTTAAAATTTATGAGCTTTTAGAAGAAAAAAATATTATATAATTTTTAATAATATTTGTTATTTTAAAATATTGATTTCATTATTTTTTATAAAAAGCAAAAAAGTTACATATGGATTATGGAGAATTTATAATAGCAAATCAAATTATTCAAGAATATAAGTTGTTTTGTCTGTTTTTTATATAACTGAACCTTGACAAGAGGAGCCGGAACCGGCAGTACAACCAAAACAATGCAAATTAAAAATTATTTCTTTATCTATTAATGAATCTAATTCAATGTCTATAATATTTAAGTTTTCATTGTTATCTATCGGAATAGATAAAGCCTGGTTAAAATCACAGTTATATAATTTACCGTCCCATCCTATACTTAAAGTTGTCTGACACATTAGATTACTAACAGTATCTGAATTAAACGAAGCGCAAAGATCATTAAAATAATCTGTAAGGTTTTCTGTTTTATCTAAGAATTCCAGATATCTTCCAACAGGCATGTTAATTAAGCAGAATAAGTTGTTGAACTTTATTCCATGATTAGAAAGAAGTCTTTTTTTATATTCTTTTTCCAGAATTGATTGAGCTGCAGGAAAAAAAACACCTACCGGATTATGAACAAGATTAATAATTAATTCATCATCAATACCATATCCTTTATTATTAAAAATTAACATTACTTCGATAAAATTTTTAAAAAAGTGTTCACCTCTTTGCCTGTTGCTTTTTTCTTCATTAAAATTTGGTAAAGAAGTAAATATTTCAACTTTATTATTTGTATAAATATCAATAAATTTTTTATAATCATTATTTTTTAAAACAACCAGATTTGATCTGACTATTAATCTTTTATTTAACTTTGAAGCTTCATTGATAAACCATTCTAGGTGTGGATTTAATTCCGGAGCTCCTCCTGTAATATCTATTGTTGATATATTTTTATCATGGGCTAATTCTAAACATTTTTCCAGTATTTCTTTAGACATTATTTCATCTCTATTTGGACCAGCTTTAATGTGACAATGTTTGCATGACAGATTACATTTTTTTGTAATGTTTAACTGTAAAACATCAATTTTATTTATTTTAATTGGAAAACAATTTATTTCTATGAGCTTTTTATTAAAATCTATTTTTAAATTTTTTTTTATTTTTTTAAACTCTATAGTTCCCAAATTACATTTCCTTTTTTTTAATTATTTTTCTCATTTGTGTTGAATGTGCCAGGGTAACTCCTGCCATCATTGCTGCGCCTACATGAACTGCTTCCATCATTTCATCATTAGTAACACCTAAAGAAAGGCATTTATTTGTATAAGCATCAATACAGTATGGACAATTTTGAGTAGTTGCTACAGAAAGTGCAATTAGTGATTTTTCTCTTTCCGAAAGCTTACCCTCACTTGTTGCAGTATTATAATATTCAAAAAACTTTTGTCCGTTTTCTTTTGCATATTCTGTTATATTAGGAAAATCAAGTAAATCTTTTTTTTCATAGTAATATGACATATGAATCTCCTTTTTTATAAGAGATTTTAAAATATTATAGAATAAATATAAAGGGAAATAAAATTAGTTTTAATGTTTATTTAATGTTTGTAAAATTTATCTGATCAATTCGTTCCCGTTTTTTTCTTTATGCTCTTTTATTATTCTTGATATTTCCTGAAAATCACTTACAGGCATATCGCCGGGAATTGTATTTTTAATACTTTTCATAGCATTCCCGAACTCCAATGCTTTTTATATATTATTGTATTTTTAGATATTTATTGAAATAATAAATATAATTAAGTATTATAAAGCAAGTTAAATTAATTAAAGGAGAATATATAATGAAAATAAATTTTAATAAAATAAAATTCATTTTTATATTTTTTTATGTTTTATTGGTTTTATCAATTTTATTTTTATCAGATTTTTTTGATTTTAAAGAAATCGGAGAATACATATTAATTTTAATCTTTGTGATTTTATTAGTTCTGATTTTTATTCCAATAAAGTATAAAAAAATAGGTTCATATAAGAATAAAAGCAGTAAAATTATACCAATAATAATTTTTTCTTTAATGCTTGCTATATTAGTAATTTCAATAAACTTTACTTTTTCCGAGTTTTTTGAAGGTAAATATGAAGATGTTTTTTCTAAAATATTGAATAAATTTTATTTATTAATAATTGTTTTATCTGTTATATGGACAATTTTTGCTGTTGCCGGAATTTTAATAAATATAAAAAAAGACTTAAATATAATTTATAAAAATTATCTTATTACAGTATTAAGCGGAAGTTTACTGGAATTGTTGTTAACGATTCCGCTTCATCTGATAATAGTTAAAAGGGGTAAATGTTTAGCCGGATTAACATCAATCTTTGGTGTAATAGGCGGATTTATAGTTTTAATATTTATTATGGGACCGGCAATATTTTTATTTTTGATATTTTTTTATAATAAATTTAGTAAAAGCAATAATAAGGCTGAAGCAGTAAATACTTAACTCAATTTTTTAATTCTACAGGATTAGCGCGGAAGTTTATATTGTGTTTTTTACATTGAGTATTAAATAATTCTAATTCAATATTTGTAAAAATATTTTTTTCAGTAAAAAATATTCCAATTGGCCTGTTAAATTTCTTTTGAGTTCCAAGCACAGCAAGTATTTGATATTCATTAAGAAGTCCTAATCTTTTTGCAGCATCTCCAAATTTTTCCTGAATATTAATATTGTTTATTATTTTATTGATTTCATTAATATTTAAAAAATTTAATTTTAAACACAAGTCTCCTATTTTAGGACGAGTGTTATATTGAGAAACAATTGCATCAATTAATGTTTTCCAGCTGATTTTTTTAGAATAATATAAATATTCTCCTAATCTAAGTTTTCTTTTTGGTAATTCTCCTTTATAATAAAAATCATTTCTTTTTTTATTAGAGTTATTATCAAGCAAAAAAAAGTAATTAAATTTTTTTAATTTTATTTTATTCTCAATATAAGAAAGTAGAAGTTTATATGCATTGTTTAATTCATTAAAAAGGATTGATAATTCTTGTTTTGATTTTTTTGATAATTTTGTGCTGTCCGGATGATATAATTTTGCTTTTGATCTGTAAGCTGATTTAATTCCGGATGGTTTAAGATAAGTTAATGTTTCATTAGAGAAATGAAATAAAGGGCCAAAAAGTAAAAAGCAGGCATTAGCTAATTCATAAGATATTTTACTGTTATCCACTTTATTTAATCTCGTTTATTGATAAGTATAT
>CAZYID010000023.1:0-22336 GCA_964646595.1 uncultured Spirochaetales bacterium
GTCAAAACCAATAAAAGTGATCTGATGAAAATTTTTAAAATCTTCAAAATAAAAAATAATTTTATTTTCATGGTTTAAGTTTTCTAGCCATTTTTTATGTTTTATAATATCATCAGGATAATATTCATCATAATACGAATGAGGTGTTATCTTTTTTATTTTATAATCATCTTTTTTTTCTATATAAGAGTTATTCTTTAAAAAATAATGTGTTTTTTTGTAAAGTTCTTTTAATTGAATTCCTTTCCAATTAGTCCATGTTTTGGAGCCTACATTTTTTATGTCAATAACTGTTAATAAGTAAAGCATGTTCAGGTTATCAATATTTATAACTTTTTTAGCAAAGTTTTTTATTACCTTTTCTTCATATTCTCTATTAAATGAAAGATTTGACATTATAAGATGATTATAAATTAAAAATAAAACAGTATCTTTTTCATTATCATTTAAACCAAGTCTATTGCATATATTTTCAGCAATAACAGCCCCGCTTTTACTGTGTTTATTAATTTCTATACCTTTTCCTATATCATGAAGCAATACACTAAGTCTTAAAATAAATTTACTCTTAATTTTTTTATAAATATCATGAAATTCATTTTCGATATTGTTTTCTATATCATCAAGAGTTGCTAAGCAGAGTAAGATGTGTTGATCAACTGTGTACTCGTGATAAGAGTCAAATTCAACTTTGCAGTTCAATAATTCAAATTCAGGGATGATCTTAGATAATACTTCAGACTCATACATGCTGATTAAAATCTGGCCTACATATTTTTCTTTAAATAAAATTATTTTAAAGATTTTATCTATTTGAAGATTTATGAATTTTTTATTTGAAATTTTTTTAATATTTTTTCTTATCAGATTAGATAAATCAACACTTATAATTGACTGTGTAATAGAAGCAAATTTAAATATATTTAATATTTCAATCTGAGATAAGCTTTTTACATTCATTAATTGTTTTGATGGGAAAATAATTCCATCAAAAATAAATAAATTTTTATTATAATAATTAGCAGCAAAGCTTTTTTTAATAGATAGTAAAAATCTTTTAAAAGATACTTTTTTTTCGATTAGGATTAAAATCATTTTTTTAACAACATTTACAGCTTTAAAAAAATATTCCAGTAATTCACCTGGAGTATTGGTGTTTAATAAAGTTTTTGAAATTTTGTTTTCAACATCCTGTTCTAATATATCAATCCTTCTGTTATGATAATTATGAAGTTCAATCCTGATTGATAAAATTAACTCATAAGCAGTTTTAAATTGAGAAATAATATCATTGTCATATTCGGAAATATGTATCAAATCATCAAAGGTTTTTGTTTTATTCAATAAATACTCTGACCAGAAAAATCTATTGCAGTCCCTTAAGCAGCATATTCCATTTTTCAAATCAGGTTCTAATTTAAAAATTGAAGTATGAGTATCGTAAACTCTTTTTTTTAAAATATTTTGCAATGTTAAAAATATGCTTTTGTTTTTTCTTTTAAAATAAGGTTTAACAATTTTATTTTGAAGTTTAATGAATAAGTCATTATTTCCGCTTATAAATCGTGATTGTAAGTAAGCTGTATCTGTCTCAAATTCTTCACCAAGTATTTTATAAGACTCTTTTAGACTTCTTACAACACATCCAAAATTTAATCCTAAGTCCCAGAATTTATTTACCAGGCTTTCTACTTTTTTTTTATTTATTTTTTTTTCATAAAGAATTAATATATCTATATCCGAATAGGGACAGAGTTCCTCTCGTCCATACCCGCCAAGAGCAACTAATGCAATATTTTTATCCTCGTTTGTTAAATCCAATTCAAAATTAAAAATATCTGATAATATTTCATCAATTTTTTTTGAATATAATTTAACTTTCTCCAATGAAGATAAAGAAAAACGTAAATCTTTAAATATAGACTTACGCTTTTCCTTAATTGATTCTTTATAGTTTAAAATATTTTTTTTATCATCAGATTGCGTCTGTTCCACGTTCTTTTGTTCGAATCCTTACTGCATCTTCTAGTGGTAGAATAAAAATCTTTCCATCACCTATTTTGCCATCTTTTCCTGTAATCGCAGCATTACTTATCGCATCAATTGTTATCTCTACAAATTCTTCATTCACTGCTATCTCAAGTTTTACTTTATTAACAAAATTAACCTGATACTCATGTCCTCTATAAACTTCAGTATGCCCTCTTTGCCTGCCTGCTCCTTTAACATCAGAAACAGTTAATCTAAAAACTTCAATTTCACTTAATGCTTCTTTTACTGCTTCCAGTCTTGTAGGCTGAATTATTGCAATTATATATTTCATATTATATTCTCCTTATAAATCATATTCTAACATAAATTTATTTTTTTTATCTAATATCATCTTCCGGATAAGCGCCGATATTATGAATGCTTAAATCAGCACCTCTAATTTCTTCTTCCTCAGTTAACCTAAAGCCGATTGTTTTATTTATTATAAAATATACCATAGTGCTTATAATTACGGCAAATATTACCGCTGATAATGTACCAATTAATTGGGATATAAAATTTACTCCACCGATTCCACCAAAAAATTTATAACCGAATATACCTGTTGCTATACCACCCCAGGAACCAGCAAGTCCATGCAGAGGCCAGACTCCTAAAACATCGTCTATTTTTAGTTTTTCAGTTTCTATTTTAAATCCAAAGATAAAAATCAGTGCTCCTATTCCTCCTATGATAAATGCCGCATAAGGATGTACTTTATCACTGCCGGAACATATTGCAATTAATCCTGCTAAAGCACCATTATGGATAAAACCCGGGTCATTTTTAGAAAAAATTAAAGCAATAATAATACCTCCAACCATAGAAAATAACGAATTTATTGCAACTAATCCGGTGATTCCTTCAAAATCCTGAGCACTCATTACATTAAAACCAAACCAGCCTATTGCTAATATCCAGCTTCCAAGTGCCAAAAAAGGAATATTGGAAATAGGAATATCTTTGCTTTTTCCATTTACCCATCGGCCTATTCTCTGTCCTAAAATAATTACTGCTGGTAAAGCTATCCAGCCGCCAATTGAATGAACAACTACACTGCCTGCATAATCATGAAAAGGAGTGCCTGTTAAATTTGTTAGAAAATCCTGAAAAAAAGTATTTTGTCCCCAGATAAAAGATTCAAAAATCGGATATGCAAGTCCCGCGAATATTCCACCGGCTAAAAGTTGTGGCCAAAATTTAGCTCTTTCTGCTATACCGCCTGAAATGATTGCCGGAATACATGCTGCGAAAGTTGTGAGAAAAAAGCAATGTAATAAATCAAATCCCCTTGCTCCAACTACAATTTCATTATTAAGTAAATTACTTAATGTTCCTGCATTCATCCAGAAATGAATACCGTATGCAATTGGAAATCCAATTAAAAAATATACTACAGTCGAAACTCCCCAGTCTGAAATGATTTTGACTAAAGCATTTACTTGATTTTTTTTCCTGACAGAACCAACTTCAAGGAAAGCAAAACCTGCATGCATGGCAAAAATCATTACAGCACCAAGCATTAAAAATAATGCATCAGCACTAAATTGTAAATCATTAATAACTTTCTCCATATTGTATTATCTCCTGTTTTAAGAATATTGTTGATTTTTATAATTAGCAGCAAAAATCATACCAAAATGTAAGAAATGAGATATTTTTAATAAAGAGTTTATTAATAAATTTTGTATAAGGTGTTATATATCAATAAATTAAACTATATTTTAATTTTTGAACTATTAATTTATGTTTATAATTATTTGATTCATATTTGTACTTTTATATTTGAAATATTCAAATTTGTATATAATATGAAGTAAAATTATTAACAATTAATTAATATAAATTTTTAGTTGCCAGGAGTATTTGTTTTTATGATTTAAATTGAGTAATTATTATTTATTTTTTCCATATTATATTTTTTCCTATTTTTTTAAAATAATCAAAAACGCCATCCCAAAAAGAGTCCTATCCATCTAGGATAGACATACCAATCTTTATAATCACGATCACGAAAATCAAGATTACCTCTAGTCTCAGAAGAATAAGTTTTTTCATTACCAAAAAGGAAAAATATTTGAATAAAATAGTTCCAGGGCAAATCAAGTCTAAGTATAGGTCCATAACTAATATAACAGAAATCAGAACCCCATCCATCTGACATTGGTGAATCCATAAGATGAGTGAGGTTGAAATATTCAATCCAGACTAAAATTGCCCCTGATATTATAAAATTTTTATTTCTCATTTTAATAAATGTCCTGTCTTCACCGACATCATCTTCAATTATAAAATATCGATAACCAAGCATAAAACGGCCAAGGAGATTCCACCCATTCATTTTTTCTCCAGGGCATTCCTGATACATATAAGGTTGATCATCAGGTATCCCTAAAAATGCCTGGTATTTTATTTGTGGAGTAAGTAACATAAAAAAATGAGTGAAAGGAGCTACATGTTCTGGCATAATATAGGCAAGATCCATCTGTAATGTTGGAGAAAACCATGCTTGTAAATGCGGTCCTGCAAAATCTAGTCGTTTAATAACTCCATCATCATTAATTCCCAATCCGGCAGCTATTGGAATAGCCCATGCTTCTCCTATTAATAAACCAACTTGAAGCTCTAAAAAAGCAACAGGAGATATCGTAACGCTTGTCCCTATATTGTAAGTAACAACACTTAATTGATTATGAAGGCTTAATTTAATAAAATTATTTTTCATTAAAAAATTATCTTTTTGAAAAAAAGGAAAAATAAAATCATAATCCAGATAAAGTTCAATCAAGGGTACAGAGTTAACTCCTCCAATAATTCTACCCTCTGTTGTATGATGTTCTCCGTTAGGATCACCCTCATCTGTGTAATCAACAGATTCATAACTGGTAGGGTTAAATCTGTTTTTAGCAGGCATACCATCCTGATGTTCTAAAATTGTTGAAAAAACTATAGATAAAGATCCCCGAAATTTCATAAAATGATTTGTTCTGTCTCTAAATTTTTGAGGAAAACTTGCATCACTTGTAGCGTCATCTGTCAAATTTTCCTGGGCAATACAGATAAAGAGACTCAAAGTAATAATAACAATAATAAAAGTAATTTTTTTAATCAAAAATGACTCCTTTTCGGATCGCTAACTTAAAGAATTTTCATTTAGTCATTAATATTTAAAGTATTATAGATAAATATCAATTTTTTTACATTATGTCCATAAAATGTAAACAATACAAAAGATTGTTATTAATGGATAAGATCCGGTACTGTTTAAAAAAACGATTTGATACTTCGATTTGGAATGTTATACTATAGTAAGTTTATGAAGACTAGATGATAAATTAGTTCTTTGTGAATAATTTTTATAATTAATATTCAAAGCACGGTTATTTCTTGTCTTACATAAACATATAGAATATATTATTTATTCACAGAAAACTAACAAGTTAAATTTGATAGGTTAAAATGAAAAGTTTGGATCGAAATTATCGAATTGCAATAATTGATGATGAGCAAAGCATTAAAAAGACTATTACTTATGCATTACAATCAGAAAAATTTTTCATTGATGTATATGAAAATGGGTCACAAGCTTTGAAAGAGATTAATAAATGCCTTCCTGATCTTATTATATTGGATATTCTGATGCCTGGTATTGATGGGATTACTTTCTGTTCTTTATTTCGAAAAGAACATCCTGATATCCCTATTATTTTTTTATCCTCTAAAGTAGATGAATTAACTAAAATAGAAGCACTGGAAAGAGGAGGGGATGATTATCTTACAAAACCTTTCTCAATAAAAGAACTTTTAACCAGAATAAGAGTATGCTTTCGTCGTGTAGAATTATATCAATCAAATAATAAATTATCTGAGCTTACTCAACATAATATCAGGGATTATGGTCATTTCAGAGTGAATTACTCTACATGGGAAGTATTCGTAAATAATAATATAATAAATTTGTCAGTTACCGAATTTCGAATTTTAACAATTTTATTAAGTAATCCCGGGATAGTTTTTACCCGAGAAAACCTGATGCGAAAAGCTTATCCTGAAGATCTTTATATTTCAGATCGAAATGTAGATATGCATATTACACGAATACGAAAAAAAATTAATTTGCATTTTCCGGATTTTGAAGGAATAGAAACAGTTTATGGTTTAGGTTACAGGTATAAAGAAATATGTCATGAGTAAAATAAAGTTTTTTCAAAGCAGAGTATTATGGATTCTTATTTTAAATATGATACTAATATTAATCCCGATTAGCGGATTTTATTTTATTTATTTAGGCAATTACCAATCTCTTCATCAAAGAACCAAAAATTTATATACTTGTAATTATAGTATAACAAATATTATAAATTATATAAACTCAGAAAAAGCTATTTATGCAATTCCGGTTCTTGCTCCTTATCAACGAGTTATTATTGTTGAAAATGGTCAAATAACGGATTCGGAATGGAAATCAAATCCGGATTTTAAACAAAAAGATCCTTTTTTTTCTTTTATCGCTGAAGCATTTTTAAAAGAGATAATTCCTCCGGATTTAGAACAGGAAGAAATTCTTAACCGTTTATCAGATTATATAGAATTAAAAATTAATAAAATAGGAATTATTAATTACAGGTTTATATATTCTGTAATTCCGTTTTACAGAAACGGAAAATTATCCGGATCATCAATCTTGCTATTTGATAAATCCGATATTATGCAAACTACTACAATCAATAAAATAATTTTATTACTAATTTCTTTTGTTTCAGGAATTATCGCTATTATAATTAGTGTTGTTTATTATTTTTTATTTATAAAACCATTGTTTAATTTGACAAAAGAAGCCCTGGCCTTAAAAAATTATAATGGGAACTCCTTAAAAATTTTTCCACTAAAAAATAGAAAAGATGAAATCGGACAACTTTCACAGGCATTTTACTTATCTACATCAGAACTAATTAGAAAAAGAGAGTTAGTAGAATCATTTACAAATGACATTCTACATGAATTAAAAAATCCGCTTACTGCAATTCGTAATGGAGTAGAAATACTGGAACTAAAAAATAAATCAGCGGAAAAAAATGAAACAGGAGAAATCATAAAAATAATCTTCCGAGAATCTGGAAGAATAGAAAAATTACTCTTTGATATTAAAGAGTTAAGTTTTTATGAAAATCAGCAAACTGTTAAAGAGTATTGTAATCCAATAGAAGTTATAAAAGAAGTTGCATCAATGTACAAAGAACATGGAATAAAGTTTGATATAAAAGCAAAACCTGATCATTCTATTTTATTACCAAAAGAAAAACTAGCCGGTATTCTAAAAAACCTTATAGATAACTCTATTGATTTTTCGCCTGAGTTTGGTTCTGTGACAATTAATTATGAACAGTCAAATAAATCTTCAAAGCTAATAATTTCTGATTTGGGAAAAGGAATTCCGGATAATGAAAAACAAAAAGTATTTGAGCGTTTTTATTCAAACCGGGCTAACTCAGAAGACCCGGGATTGCACTCCGGTTTAGGATTATCAATTGTATATAAAATTTTACAAACCTATAATTATTCCATCCAATGTTATGATAACAATCCTTCCGGCTGCTGTTTTGAGATTACTTTTTAAAAAAGAAATTGTTACAAAATTGTTACATTTATGTCATAAAAAAAAGACAATATTTTTTCATACTGTGTCTTATCAAAATAATAAGGAGACATTTTATGAAAAATTTTCTTTGGTTTTTATTTCTTTTTTTAATGATTATTACATCATGTTCTACATTACAAAAAGAAAAGGTAATTAGTAATTTAAAAAATAACAAAGAAGAGATTATTTATTTAAAAAAAAATAATCTGGAAGTATGGATTAATCCTGCTAATTTGAGTGTAACTGCCAGGAATTTATTATTGTCTGACACTGTGCATTTAATAAGCTATCCAGTTATTAAAGAAAAAGTTTATAATTTTGACAAATCAAAAAATGAGATTAATTATTCAAAATTAAATCTTCAATGTAAATTTATTATAGAAAATAATTGTTTTTCTATAAGCTTTGACTCAGGGATTCCACAGAATTTTACATGGCCTAATTTAAAGATGGAAAAAGAAAAGACAAATCTAATACTTCCGCTATATGAAGGTTTTCATATACCTTTAAATGATGTTATCTGGTGTGATTTTTTATCAACCGGACAGTGGAATATCGAAGAAATGTATATGCCGTTTTGGGGAATTGAGTATAATGACTCAATAGTTACATATATTCTGGATAATCCTTTTTATAACACTATCAAATACTCTAATAGAAAAGAAAGCTTTGAAATGAATATGATCCATTCTTATCCAAAAATAAAAGATCCGAAAGGCTTTCTTAAATATCAAATTTATATTGATAGTAATCAATCACTTATTAAACCAGCGATTCATTTCAGAGAAAAACTTATTTCTGAAAAAAACATTGTTACGCTTGAAGAAAAAATTAAAAAGGCTCCGCTGATTAAAAAAATAATTGGTGCTCCCCATGCTTATCTGTGGAATAGTGCACCGCTTACTGTAAAAGATTTTAAACAAAACAGCTGGATTCCTTTTATTTCAAAATTGTTCATTCTTGCTGACTCAGGCGATAGAAATATCGGATACTGGATAAAACATAAATATTTAAAAGATTTTTGGGAAGATGCTAAAAAAATAAAAAAATCTAAAAGAATAGGAGTCTGGCAAAAAAAATGGCTCTGTTCTCTACTTTCAAAAATGCTTTTAGATCCTAATTTTTATAAAACACAAATATTGCAGGCTTCTGATATTCCATTAAAATTTAAAAAAATCTATAATAATGAAAAAGCATCGGAATATGAAATTTTTCAAATAAATTCATATCTGTTATTATTAGAATTCGGAGAATATTTTCATGATCCTAAGACATGGGGAAATGGAATTTCCACTAAAATGATTGATGCCCTGGTTGATGCAGGAATTAGAAACGGTGTTCTTTGTTATGATAATGACAGATGGACTAATAGTAATATCAGACCTCATATTGCGGAATATGCTCGGGCAAAAGGTTTTGTTTTTGGTCCATATGATTCTTATCATTCATTACAGGATCCTGATAATCAAGCATGGTCGACTGTTGTTTTTAATAAGGAAGTATTTGAAAAAGGGAGAATACTGGATGAGAATGGAATTCCTGTAAAAGGTTTTTTGGGTATCGGAGGAATGCTTAACCCGATTTATGGACGCCCTTTTATTGAAAATAGAATTACTGAAAATTTCAAAAATTCTCCATACTCTTACTATTTCGTTGATTGCGATGCATTTGGTGAATTTTATACTAATTATGATCCGGAATGGCTGACTTGCAAAAGCCGGGATGCTGAAGCACGCATTAGCCGGATAAAGTGGATTTATGAAACATATAAAGTACCTGTTGGCTCTGAAGGCGGCAGTTATTTATTTGCAAAAGAGCTTTCAATTGCAGAAGGAATATCCTTACCGGTTATAGGTTTTTACGATGCAGAGATGGAAAAAAATAAAAGTTCAATCTATTATATCGGGAGGCATTATGATACTAATCCGGTTTATTTGAAAGATAATAAAGTTCATATATTTGCAAAACCAGCTTATAGATTACCTTTATATCAAACAGTATTTCATGACTCTATTGTCTCTACTTCACATTACAGCTCTCCTTCTATAAAGTTTACAAATATCAGGGAAGACATGGCATTGATGGAAATATTATACCAAATAGCTCCAATGTATCATTGGGATCTGGATAATTTTGAAGAAACAAATTCAATGATAATTGATCATATTAAAACATTTAATAAAACACATTCGATTTCTTATAAATATCCATTATCCGAATTTAAATACTTGAGCGCCGACCATATGGTACAAAAAACAGTTTTTGGAGATCTGGAGATGATTGGAAATTTTAGTAAAAAAGAGTTTGAATTTAAAAATATTAAAATTCCTAATAAAAGCATTTTAATTAATTTTAAAAAAACAGGTGAATCTTTTATTTATCAATGTTCAGAAAAATTAAAAGATCCTTTAAAAAAATATTCAGTAAATGAGCTTATCAAAAACTTATCATCTGAGAATGAAGATATACAAGTAACATCTATCCGAATCCTGGCATTCAAAGGAAAAGAAGCTATTGACGCAATACCTTATTTGTTAAAAAAGGCTTCTCATACTAATGAAGAAGTTAGAGAAGCTGTTGCTTTTGCATTGTCTAACATTCGTTTTAAACCAGATGCTGCAATACCGGTATTAAAAAAAATGCTTTCTGATTTGGAATGGAAAGTGCAATTAATGGCAATTTATGCAATTTCTTCATATAAATCCAATGCAAAATCAGCTGTTAATGATTTGATTAGCTTTCTTGACAATCCGGAATG
Source organism: uncultured Spirochaetales bacterium (assembly GCA_964646595.1). GTDB lineage: Bacteria > Spirochaetota > GWE2-31-10 > GWE2-31-10 > JAFGQB01 > CAZYID01. The sequence goes on from CAZYID010000023.1 coordinate 10,428, forward strand.
GCAGCTGCAAAATGCAGCAGCATTTTGTCTTGGGGAAATGGGTAAAACAGCAGCAAAGTCTTTGCCATATTTAATAAAACTGTATAATAGTAACAGTCCGGAATTTGTTTTACGATTAACTGTAGAAGAAGCAATTGCAAAAATAAATCCTTTAATGCAATAATAAAATTCTATACTAAACAATACCAGCTTTGCTGGTATTGTTTAGATAATATGGACATTTTATATATTAGTAGGTGATCTTTAACATGACTATATATACGTATTTTTAGATAAAGCGAGCCATGAGCCGCACTTGTCCCGAGTATTTCCGAAGTAAGGCTCATGGCCTCCCGGAGGGACTTTCTTGTTTTATAGATTTTTATTATAGAATTCTATATCTCTTTTAAAAGCAGTATTCACATTATTACTGATATTATGATTATCATTTTTATATTCATAATAAATTACTTGTTTATTTATTTTACTTAATTCTTCTTTTAGACGGATAGAAAGTTCTATTGGTACACTTTTATCAGCACTGCCGTGCTGGAGTTGGATTGGTGCAGAAATATCATTCAGAAAAGAATATGGATCAATTTTATCCCAGAACTTTGTATTTGTGCTTGGTAATCCGTATTCATCAACCAGCGGATTAGTTCTATTTCCTCGCCTAAGAAATGGTATTTTGTCATTATAAGTTTCAAGCATATCTTTGTAACTTCCTACAACTCCTGCCCAAAATGATGCTGCTTTAATATCAGAAGAAATAACAACTACACGAAGCCCGATCTCGCCTCCATTTGAGTGACCCCAGTAGCCAATACGATCAGGATCTGTATCTTTATATTTTTTCAAATAAGAGATAGCATACATTGTATCAACTACATATTTTTCTGAATGATGAGCACTAACTGCTTCTCCTTCTGAATTTCCATGTCCTCGTAGATCCGGTTTAAATGTGATGAAACCTGCTTTTGCTAATTTTGCCTGGTATGTAGGATAATTACCTGTGGTGGAGTATTTGTTAGGGGCAATATAACCATGTATAAAAACAATTGCAGGATAGCCGTTTTCCGGTTTGGGTGATAAAGGCACAGTTAAAAGTCCATATATTTTTAAACCTTCTGATAGATAAGAGGTGATGAATTGTTTATAATTAGTTCCATTATCTAATGTTTTTTCAACAACAAAATCTTCACCAGGATATTCTCTAGATTTAAGAACTTCGATTGACATTGGATGTTTTTTTTCAACTTTTACTTTTTTGCCGGGTATATTTTTATTTTTGCTAAATAATGTAATTGATATAAGCACAAGTCCCAGGATAAAAACAATGGAAAAAACAATTAAAAATTTTGCGTATTTTTGCATGCAGTTAAATTATCCTTATATTTGATATTTATAAAACAATAAGAAAAATAATAATCTCTGTCAATATAAATACAGAAAACAATGAAATCGTTAAAAAAAAATTACAAAATAATTTCAAGGATTTGTCAACATGCTGTTGAAAGAAGTTTAATTTTATTGATCATTATTTAAAAACATTTAATTTAATTACAATATTTGGTTAAAAACCTATCCAATTGATTTGCAAAAGCCTGTTTATCCTTTATACTAAAAACCGGTGATCTTTCTGTCTGGATACCTCCGTTTCGAAGATCAGTCATAAGATTTCGTATGGATAGGATTTTTTTGATATTTTCTCTGGTATATAGTTTTCCCCGGGGATTGATTACTGTAGCGCCTTTTTCAATAACACGGTCAGCTAAAGGGATGTCAGTTGTGATAACCAGGTCTCCTTCTTTTACCAGCTCAACTATTTTGTGATCAGCCTCATCAGGTCCCTCTTTTACCACTTGATTTTTTATATAAATAGAGTCAGGTATTTTTAACTTTTGATTAGCTACAAGAATTAAGTTGATCCTCTTTCTATTTGCTGCCCGGTATAAAATCTCTGTCACAGCTGTCGGATTGGCATCTGCATCAACAAGTATTTGCAATCATCTACTCCTGATTATTAGCCCGCATTTCTCACAAGCCCTTGGTTTGAAAGTTGTATCTATTGCCCTGATAAGTATTTACTTCTGCACTCGATTCTCACATAGTGTAACTATGCTGCGAGTCTCATTTAGTCGTAAATCCTTATCAGAACAAAATCTACGGCGTTTCAATCTCAAGGTTTGTGAGAAAAGCGGGTTAGGATGTCACAGTTGTTACTTTATTTATAAAATATTTTTTCTTATTTGTATGTTTTATTTTGTTGAATGATCGATAATATTTATTTTTGTTATTCGGTTCTCTTTTAGGTTCATATTCATATGATGTTTGATTCATTACAAAAGGATGATCTTTTACAACATGAATGGATTGATCAATTAACTTCTCAATTTCTTTTAAGTTTTTTCTTTCGTCCTCAGAACAAAAAGAGATCGCCATACCGCTTGAACCGGCTCTTCCGGTTCGGCCAATTCTATGGACATAAGTTTCCGGTACTTCAGGTAAATCATAGTTAACAACCAGGCTTAGTTCATCTACATCAATACCTCTTGACGCAATATCAGTTGCAACCAGAACTCTGATTTGTTTCTGTTTAAACTCTTTAAGTGCTTTTTGACGTGCTGACTGTGATTTATTCCCATGAATTGCAGCTGCATTGATACCTGTTTTAGTCAGATCACCTGTAATCTTGTTTGCTCCATGTTTTGTACGGGAAAAAACAAGAATAGACTTGATAGAATTATCTTTTAACAGATGAACTAATAATCTTTTTTTATCTACTTTGGCTACTTTATAAAGTGATTGTTCTATGATGTTCACTGTTGATGATACTGGTGTAACAGCAATTTTAACAGGATTTGTTAAAATTTTACCAGCGAGTTTTTCGATTTCCTTTGGCATAGTAGCGGAAAAAAAGAGAGTCTGCCGTTTTGCAGGCAGTTTTGCTATAATTTTATTAATATCATGGATAAATCCCATATCCAGCATACGGTCAGCTTCATCTAAAACAAAATATTTTAGTTGATCAAGTTTTATAAATCCTTGATTCATTAAGTCAAGCAGTCGTCCGGGAGTTGCTACAATAATATCCACTCCCTTTTTTAATTTAGCTACCTGTGTGTTTTGAGACACTCCTCCATAAATAACAGTATGATGTAATCCTGTAAATTGTCCATAGCCCCCTATACTTTCTCCAATTTGTATAGCCAGTTCTCTGGTAGGAGTAATGATTAATCCATGTACAGGTTTATTATTTTGTTTTATAAATTCCCTTTTAAAAAGCATTTGTAAAATAGGAATAGAAAAGGCAGCAGTTTTACCTGTACCTGTTTGAGCACAACCTAATATATCCTTATTTTCCAGAATTGCAGGAATAGCTTCTGCTTGAATAGGTGTTGGCTCTGTATAACCTTCTTGTTTTATTGCTTTCATTATAGAAGGTATTAAATTTAAATTGTTAAATGACATATTTTTATAATTCTCCTTAAAATGTCTAAATTAGACTGTCCTTAATATTATTATAAAAGGTTTTAGAATCTGTAAATAAAATTAACAATGTATTTAGAAACTCTAATACTAATAAAATATAAATATAGGGTAATCCCGTTTTTTATTTTTGATAACACAAATATATATATTTTAGGAAATAACCATAATGAGATGTAGAGTTATTGTTAAAACTTTACAACAAAATACTGTGAAAAAATAACACAGAAAATCAGGCAGGTTAAATTTAAAAACATTATTTATAATAATCAATTTGTACTATACAATATTATTGAAAATATAACAATGTTATTTTATTTATTTATTTATTCTTCTTTGCCATTCATAATATTTATTACCGCGAGACTGAAGTGATTCTATACCTTTTTCTTTAATTATCTTAAAGTTTCCTTCTATTGTCTCCCCATAACTTCTCTTTTGAAACATTAATTTATTACAGTTTTCGTGATCCGGACATTCCCAGCATCCATTATATGCTTTTTGTTTTACACATTTAACTGCTTCACATTCTTTTGTAATTCCGCCCATTGAGCAGCCGCCTGATTCTTGACATGTTTTTTTACACTGAATCTTAATAATGCTTTCAAGAACATTTAAGAAATCAGGTATTTTTTTAAAAGGTTCAAAATATTCTTTAAATTTATTTTCATCTTCTCCAAGGTGGTTAGCCATTGTTTTATATACTTCATCTTTACTTAAAATTGTGAAGAAAGTATCTATCTGTGATTTTTTAATTAATTGTTTTAATTTTTTTGCTGTATCATATATTTCATTTTTATAAAACATACAATCACAACAGGTTAATCCACAGGGAGCTACATAATTTTTATCCATTTCTTACTCCATTAACTAGAAATTATTCAATTTATATAAAAAAATTAAATTAAATATAATTTTAAATGTATATACCAATAACATTTTCCATAAAATATTTTTTCAATTTTTTCATATTTTTTACACATATTTATCAGCTCTTTTTGAATAGTATTCGATTATGAAATGTTCCTAAACTTGGCAGTTATTTTTGATTTATTTTAATTTATTAAAAATAAATTCCAGCCATTCACTAAAAAAAAGTTGGAGCAAAAAAAATAGCTCCAGAGATTTAATCTCTGTTGTATCAGATGATAATAATATCATGAATTGATATTATTGCATAATAAAAAGCTATAAATCCAAAAATTATTAGACAAATATTTGACATAATTATCAGCCATTTTTTAAATGTATTATTTAATTTTTTCCTCAATCTGCTTACAATATAAAAGAGTGGGGCAAACCAGAGTAAAACACCAACTATTATAAATAAAATTGTAATTAATCCATAATTTTTAGAAATTGGAAACTTTTCGTTCCATATTAAAAAGAAGTTTCCGGCAACAACAATCCAGCCGACTATTGTCATAGGATTTGATAGTGTAATCAGGATACCGGAGATAAATGCTGAAAGACGATTAGAATAAAGAGTAGTTTTATTATTGTTTTCTGATTCATTTTTTTTTATAGAAAAAATTGATACAGCACCAATAGTAGTTAATATGATTGCGCAAATAACCCAAAGTATAATTTTAAAATATTGATTATTTGAAATTAAATGTGCAACTCCAAGATAGACTAATGTTATATAGAATATATCTGATGTACATGAACCTAAAGAAAAAAATATACTGTTTTTAAAGCCAAATTGCAGAGCTCTTTGGCATCCAACAACAGTTACTGATCCGGGAGGTATTGCAACAATAAAACCTAATATAATAGAAGATATTAAATATTTAACTAACATATAAAAAAGTAATCTCCATTTAGTATAATATGATTAATACAGATATTATAAATGTTGGATTATATATAACTACTAATTAAATTGAAACCAAAATTTTATTTTTTTTAATAGTAAATTTTTAAGCAAATTAGAATAAATATCTGCTTTAATAAAATTAACTTTTAATAAGGGCTTTTACAAAGATAATTACAGTAAAAGTGATAATATAATTAAGCTTTTTTAAAAAAAATATTGTAAAAAAATAATTCCTTGATTATTTAGATGATTTTACTTATAAATTTAATAAGCAAAATGAGGAAAAAAATATTTCCAAAATTATTCAATATTAAACAATCAGAAATATTTATAGTATTTATGATGTTTCTCCACTCTTTTTTTCTTGGATTTGCGATAGTTTATATTGGAACTGTTACTAATACATTATTTTTAACTGTATTTAATGCAAACATATTGCCATATATGTATATCATTGTTGCATTAGTAGTTTCTCTTATTGGTTTTTTGTATTCTTTTCTTCAAAGAAAATTTTCTTTTTTTAATGTGATAACTCTAAATTTATTATTTCTTATTATTGGGCAGATAATACTTCGATCTTTATTGATTAAGAACTCAAAACCTGCAGTAATTATATTGTATATTTTTTGGAATGTATTGTGGGTGTTAATTAATTTAGAATTCTGGAGTCTTGCAAATTATCTGTTTGATATAAGACAGAGTAAGCGTTTTTTTGGTTTAATAGGTTCAGGAGAGATGTTAGCTGCTGTTTTAGGCGGTTTAACAATACCATATCTTGTTAAAATATTTAGTACAACTAATTTGCTTTTTATTTCAATTATAAGTATTTTTATTTGTTTTCTTATTATTTTAGTCATCAGGAATAAGTATAAAGATAATTTTATTTTATCAAATGCCAATAAAAATAATCATGATTCTAATTATAAAACAATGCCTTCTAAAATTAAGAATAATTATATTTTTTTAATAATTTGTTTTTCATCACTAATGATATTTTCATTTTATTTTATTGATAATATTTTTTATAAACATACAGAAAAAATTTTTATTGACGAAGCAAAGCTTGCTTCATATTTGGGGATGTTTTTTGCATTAACAGGTGTGGTTACTTTTATATTTAAACTTTTAATTTCTGATAAAATTATTTATAAATTTGGATTGTTATTTGGTTTAATTGCATTGCCAATTGTGTTGTTTTTATTTGTAAGTTTATATATTACCATGAGTATTTCTACGGTATTTGTTTCATATTTGTATGTAATTATAGTTTTAATTAAACTTTTTGAATCAGTATTGAGATTATCTATTAATAAATCAGCATTATTAATTCTTTATCAACCTTTTCCGATGGATTTAAGATTAAAAACACAATCTAATATTGAAAGTATTAGTGATCAAATAGCTACAGGTCTTGCAGGTGTTTCATTATTATTACTGATAAGTTTTTGTAAATTTAGCACTTTTAAATTATCGTTTTATTTAATAGGAATATTATTGTTATGGTTGGTTGTTGTTTTAATATTATTTAGAAAGTATAAATCAGTTTTAAATTATGTGTTAACAACTCATCAATTAAAATTTAAGACATACAATCTTGATGCTACATCAATAAAAATAATAAAAAAAAGTTTTAACAGTACTAATCCTGAAGAGATAATTTATTCATTAGATCTTTTAGAAGATTTAGATCATCCTTATGTATCCAAAATTTTAATAAAATTAATTAAACATTCGGATAAATTAGTTAGATTAAATGTATTAAAGCGAATTAGGGGCCATAAGTTATCAAATGCATTATCAGTAATTGATGAACAGCTTGAAGAAGAAAAATCACCTCTTGTTATTGGAGAATTATTACAAACATATGCATTCATAAATAAAAACAATGTTTTAGAGAAATTAAAAAAATATCTAAATTTTAAAGATTTTAATATTACCAAAGGAGTGATTGTTGGATTATTAATTAATGGAAATAAAGAAGAAGTGTTATATGGCGAGGAATGTTTAAAAAATTTTATTAATTCAAAAAAAACTCAAGATAAAATATTGGCAGCAAGAATAATTGGTGAAATAAAAACATCTAAGTATAATAGTTACATTCAAAATTTAATAAAAGATGATGATATTGGTGTTAAAAAGGAGTCTTTAATATGTATTGGAAAACTAAAGAATATAGATTTATTTTCAGATTTAATTAGTCTTTTAAATAATAACAAAATATATAATGAATTAGTTAAAGCAGCCGTATCCCTTGGCGAGAAAATAATTCCTAAAATATGTTTATTGTTAGAAAAAAAAGAACAGGACATTATAATTAAAAATAAATTAATTTCCATTTTAGGTAAAATTGGCGGTAATAAAGCAAAATCTTTTTTATTAAAAATGATTACTATTGAAGATCGAAGTACGTTTTCTAATGTTTTGGCTTCATTAAGTTCAACAGGTTATATTGCAAAAAAAAGCGATAGGGAAAAAATAATTGAAAGAATATATTTAGAAGTTACTGAAGCAATTTGGATAATATGGGTAATTTCAATACTTGATAGATTGCAGCAAGCTGATAAACTTGTTATAACTTTAAGAAATATTTATTTTAAAATTATAGAAAATATTTTTTATCTATTGTCTTTTTTATATGAAGACTCAAAATTAGTGTTAAATTTATTTAATATTATTTATTATATAAAAGAAAAACGTGCTTTTGCTTTTGAAATTCTTGATAACTTGTTAACCCTTCATCAAAAAAAAATAATTTTTCCTTTAATTGATGACATTAGTGACGAAGATCGTTTAAATCTTTTGGGTAATTTTTTAAAAAATAAAGAGAGTAATTTAGAAAAATTATTAACTGAATTATTTCATTATGCAAAAAAGTGTAATTTTGATGTTCTTAATTCGATTGTTATATATTTAATTGGTGAATTAAAAATTTCATCTCTAATTGATTTGGTGTTAGAGTCTTTAAATCATAATAAATTAATTGTTAAAGAGAGTGCTGTGATCTCATTATTAAAAATTGATAAAAAGGTAATCGGTGCAAAAAAGAATGTGTTTAAAAATATTACTTTATTAAATATTAAAAATAAATATGAACAAGGTTTACTGAATGAATATGATTTATTAATTAATAGGATATTTTTGGTAAAAAGTACATTAATGTTTTCTAATATTGATGTTGAAGTATTGGATAATTTTGTAGAGAAATTAGAACTTATTTTTTTTAAAAAAAGAGCAGTGATATTTAAAAAAGGCGATATTTTTAATTATATGTATATTATAACTAAAGGACATGTTAATGCTATCAGTGATGATAAAACAATAGCAACTATAGGAAAAAGTCAAACTGTTGGTGAATTAGCTTTAATTGATAATAAACCGCGATCAGCAACAGTAATAACGAATGAAAAAACCGAAATGATAAGATTTGATAAAAATGTATTTGATAATCTAATAAATGAAGAAACAGAAGTTGTGAGTGGAATAATCAAGGTGCTATGTGAGAGATTAAGAAAATTATTAATTAATTCTGATAACAAAGTAGAAAGTCTTATAAATACATTTGAAGAAAAAATTTTTTCTATTTCTGAAGAAAAAACTTATGAATATTTAATGCCTATTGAAAAAATATTATTATTAAAGAAAGTTTTGTTTTTTAATGATCTCTCAAAACGAGATTTAGAAGATATTGCATCAGTATTAATAAATGATGATTATAAGAAAGGAGAATCAATAATTAAGGAAGGTGATGTTGGTAACAGCATGTATATTATAGTATCCGGGAGAGTTAAGGTTCAAGTTGGAGATAATGTATTAAATTTTTTAAAAAAAGGTTCGATTTTTGGAGAACTCTCTGTTCTTGATTCTGAACCAAGAAGTGCAAATGTTATTGCAGAAGAGTATACACAATTATTAAGACTTGATCAGGCTTCTCTTTATGAACTTATTTATGACCGCCCTGAATTAGCCTTTGATATTATGAAAGGGCTGGTAAGAAGGATTAGAATATACTTAAATTAACCTTTTATAATTAGAAATTATGAATGCTTCAAAAAATATTGATAAACTAAATAATAAACAGATAGGATTGATCATTGACTTAGATGCTATTGATTTAAATTATAAATCAATTTTATCAATTGTTCTGGATATAAATAAAGTTTATTTTGTTTTGAAATCAGATGCTTATGGACACGGTTTAAATAATGTATGTAAAGTATTAATGAATAATAACTGTAAAAATATTGCTTTGATATCATTGGATGAAGCTCTAAAAGTAAGGAAATTAGGATTTAAGGGAAATATATTAATTTTAAAGCCGATATCATCCAATGATATTATTGATGCTGTTAAAAGTAAAATTATATTAGCAGTAAACAATCCTGATCAGATTTTAGAGTTATCAGAATATGCAAAGAATTTAAATATTACAACTAACGTTTATATTAATCTTGATTCTGGTTTATATAGGAATGGTATGAGCATTGAAGATAGTGCAAGATTAATTAAAGCACTAAAAAAATCAAAAAGAATAATAATTGACGGAATATTAACTCATCCAAGATCTTTAAAAACAGTAAAAAATGATTTAAATAAATTATTATTGTTTAAACAAAGTTTAATTGAAAATAATATTAATATTAATTATACAAGCTTTGCAGATAGCGCAACATTTTTATCTTATGCTAGAGCAATGGATTATTCTTTAAGATTAGGGATTCTATTATATGGCATCTATCCGCCAAAACAAAAGGGTTATGATTTTTTAAATATTAAATTAAAACCTGTGATGTCATTAAAAACAAAAATAACTCAAATCAATATAATTAAAAAAGGTATTAGTCTTGGATATCAAAATCAAAAAAAAGTAAAAAATAATTCTTTAATAGGAACAATACCTCTAGGTTATAAAAATGGTATTGATAGGAAGTTTATATCAAAAAAATGTAATGCACTTGTGCATGGAAAAAGAGTTTTTTTTATCGGATCAGTTTTTATGAATTCGGCATTAATTGACTTAAGTACAATTGATAATCCAAAGATAGGTGATGATGTAGTAATATTAGGGGATCAATTAGGGGAAAAAATTTTCATAGAAGAAATTGCTGATAAATTGGGAACCATACCTGCTGAGATAATGGTCAGGTTTGGTCAGGGGAATGATAAAATTTTTACAGGAAGTGTTAATGGATAATTTTGATGACTTGCTAAATAAAACCAAATCTATTTGGGATAATTGTTCAAATATTTATGAGGAAAAGATAGTAAATGGACATCCGGATATTACTGCTTATGAAAATTTTGAAGAAGATTTTATTGATAGTATTTTAAAGCATATCATAAAAGAAAAAAATAAATTAATAAAATTAATGGACATTGGATGTGGATCAGGAAGACTTCACATTAGATATTATCTGAAAACTATGAAAGATAATAAAAATAATATTAAAGAAAAAGTTAATTTTAATCCGGTTATTGCTAAAGGATTGAAAGAGGTTTGGGGGATTGATTTTTCTAAAAGAATGATAGATTTAGCAAAAATAAAATATAATAAAATACAGAAAAATAATCATAATTCATTACAAGTTACATTTCTATGTGGTTCTGCCTTTGATATTAAAATAAAAAAAGAAGATGGCGTTGTACCGATTATTGTATGCTTGATAAATACAATTGGAGTTATGCAGGATTTACTAGGAGCAGAAAAATTATTTAAAACTATTAAAGAAATTGTTGATGGAAATGATGGCATTGCTATAATTTCTTGTTACATGAAAAAATATTTAAAATCATTTGGTTTAGGTCAATATGAATCAACAATGGATGTTTCAGGACAGCCTAAGTGGCTTGTTCCAATAACTTATTCATCAAATAAACTAATACCTAAAAAATTTAAAAAAGCATTTAGTAAAGATGAATCAATTTTTATTGATGTTTATAATGACAGTGATGTATTAATTAAAGAAAACTATGCATTAAAGCGGGATGCAAAATTGAAAAAAAAAGTTTTAAAGAGCGGTAGGATTGAAACTTATTCAGGTTATATTTCAAATTGGTATAGTTTTAAACAAATTAAAGAATGGATAGATGCATATTGGGGCGGTAAAAAAAAATCATATCATATTAAAACAATTAAGATTGATGCTGTTAGAGCTAAACCAGGGCAGCTGGCAATTTATGATCCAAATGGATATTTAAAAGATTTATTAAAAAGAAAATATATTATTTAAATATTATTATTTTATATTTCTCTATATCATCAATAAAGTCTGTATTATCAATTTTTCGTTTTTATAATTGTATAAATATAAATTAGTATTAATAATTCTAAAATTTATTTTTAATGATTTCTGTTATTTTATTTGACAAAGAATTTTTTTAAAAATATAATTAATAATACAAATTATTAATCAAAGAAGAAAATTTAATTAAACTATTAATATGGATAAAATAAAAAATTTTAAAAATGAAATCAATAATGGCTATCAATCAAAAGGCGACTATATTATTTTAGGCAGTGCTATGCTGGACGGTGAGTGTATACCTGAAACATATGTTAAAATACCTTTAAAAACCATGAACAGACATGGTTTGATTGCAGGTGCAACCGGAACAGGAAAAACCA
>CAZYID010000024.1:0-1220 GCA_964646595.1 uncultured Spirochaetales bacterium
GAGCTGTAAGACGCGCAACGAGAAGCACTACTATACTTAAAGTTATTATTGAAACTTCTTTGTTGACAGAAGAAGAAAAAGTTCTAGCATGCGAGATTTCAAAAAAAGCTGAAGCTGATTTTGTAAAAACCTGTACAGGTTTTGCAGGCGGCGGCGCAACAGTAGAAGATATTTCTTTAATGAGAAGGATAGTCGGTCCAAATATGGGCGTAAAAGCAAGCGGCGGTGTTAGAGATTATGATAAAGCAATAACACTAATAGGTGCAGGTGCAAACAGACTCGGCTGTGTATCAAGTGTTGCTGTTGTTACAGGAGTACGGGGAACACAGGGTGGCTACTAAAGAATTTTTAGAAAAACAAGGAGCATCTATGTATAAAGTTGAACATCTGTTGCATGTAGAGAATGAAATAGGTGAGTCTCCAATATGGATACCTGAAGAAAACTCCATATATTGGTGTGATACAGAAGCCTATAAGATTTTTAAATATGAAATTAATAGTAAAATGATTCATGTTTATAATGTTGAAATGCCCGTAGAGGCTTTAGCTAAGAAAGAAAAGGAAGGATGGCTTTTAGTTACAAAAGAAGGTTTTGGATACTGGGATCCAAAATGTAATGAATGTACTTTTATTGGTGATCCTGAAGCCGATAATCCTGATGTTCAATTTAATGATGGCACAACAGATAAAAGAGGAAGATATTTAGTCGGCTCTTTTAATTTTAATAACCTTGATGCACCTGATGGTTCTCTTTATATTCTTGATGAAAAACAAAAGATTAAAAAATTAGATTCCGGATTAGCTCTGTCAAATGGAATTTGTTTCAGCCTGGATGGTAAGACTCTGTATTTAACAGAAATGGCTATCGGTAAAATTTCGGCCTATGACTATGACTTGGATAAAGGTACGGTAAGTAATAAGAGAGTTTTTATAGAAGTTGATAAGAGTAAAGGGAAGCCTGACGGATTAATTATAGATAGTGAGGGTTTTCTCTGGAGCGCACATTGGGGAGGGGCGTGTATAACGCGTTATGATCCATACGGGAAAATTGATATGGAAATAATAATGCCTGTGGATAATGTTACATGCTTGGCTTTTGGCGGTAAAGATATGGATGAACTCTACGTAACTACAGCATGGTATGGGATGAGTAAAGAACAAAGGAAAAAAGAGAAATACGCAGGAGATTTATTTAGAATTAAAACAGGGATTAAAGGAAT
>CAZYID010000024.1:1320-21906 GCA_964646595.1 uncultured Spirochaetales bacterium
CTAGAAATTCTGATCCTTATTTTTGCAATTTATATTTATTTTGTTGTAGACTTTTTATTCATAAAAAAGCTTGAGAAGTTATCAAAAGAGTCTGTAGATAAAAATTTTAACTCCGGTAAAGACCTAACAATGCGATTTTCTATAAAAAATGTGGATTTAATAGGTTTATTTCGAAGGCACTTTAATATTTTTGTTGCAAGAATTCATGATATTATTTCAAAACTTAAAATTATTGCGGGTGATAATAACAGGATAGCCGATGATCTTGCTCTACAGGTAAGTAAAATGTCGAATAATATTCAGGATATTTCCAACGCTATACAAAGCATTGAAAAAAATGAAAATTTACTTGGCAGTACGTCAAATGAATCAAAGGTTGCAGTCGATGATATTGATAATTCTATTAAAGATATTGTCGAGTTCATTCAGAATCAATCTTCAGCAATAACACAATCTTCCTCGGCAATTGAGGAACTGCTTGCATCAATTAAAAATATTAGTAATATTTCAAGCGCAAAAAAAGTGCTTATTGATTCATTGAGTGATTATGCTAAAAATGGCCAGGAAAACATGCATGAATCTTTAGAGTCAATAAAAAAAATTGCTGATTCTGCAGGACTAATAAAAGAACTAATAAAAGTTATAAATTATGTTTCCAATCAAACAGGCTTGCTTGCTATGAATGCGGCAATTGAGGCTGCTCATGCAGGAGAGCATGGGAAGGGTTTTACGGTAGTTGCTAATGAGATAAGACAGCTGGCAGAAACGACTTCAATAAATGTGAAAGATATAACAACAAATTTAAATCAAATTATTTCAAATATACAGGAAGCATCGAATAAAACAGAAAAGACTAAAGACTCGATAAATGTTATGACCGAAGGATTTCAAGATGTTGCAAACAGCTTTAATGAAATAATAAGCGGATTAAGCGAGATGTCAACAGGTACAGAGCAGATAACAACTGCATTAAGAGATCTTACTGTAATCACAGATAAAGTTACAAGTTCATCAACTGAAATTGTAGATAAATCAAAAACCATAAATGAATCAATTAATAATGTTGCAGCATTGTCTGAAAACAGCAATATATCGATAGGTCAAATAGCTAAATCAATAAAAGAAATTGTTGATGTAACTGAATATGTAACATCATTAGGCAAAATAAATTCTGATAATATACGTTTTATGGATAATGAAATATCGATTTTTAAGACAATTGATACTTCTGAATTAAAAACAAGTGATAATCAACCTCTTGTTATATGGAATAGTAAAGAAAAAAATATACCTCAAAGACCTGATAATCCGGAACAATATCCGGAAGATGATGAGAGACATTGGTACGATATGGAATATTCAGGTTTTGGAGTGGAAAAAATTAATATGCCTGAATCTAAAGCAGATGGTGCAAAAGGTAAAAAAATTATTTGGTTAAGACCGGGTGAACACCCGTATTATATTGCCCAGGAACGGGGTATGAAAAAGATTTGCGATGCTTTTGATATAGACGTATCATTTTCTTTGGGTGAATGGACCGAGCTTTCTCAAGCAAATCTTATAAATAAGGTTATAAAAGAGAAACCTGATTTTATTGTTTTAACACCGATAAATACAACAACAAGTACAGGGTGGTTGAAGAAAATAAATGAAGCAGGAATTCCTGTGTCAGTTTGTACTTCAGCACCTGCGCCTGAGGCATTTAAATATATTATTTCATTTTCAGGTGCAGACACATGGGGGCAATCAAGACTGCTCGCTCAAAAGTTAGCAGAGTTTTTAGAAAATGATGGAGGATATTGCATCCTTCAGCATGCAGTTGGGAATTCTTTGTATTATGGTAGAACATACTCGATTACTACAGAGTTAAAAAAGATTGCTCCCGGGATGAAATGCCTGGATATGCAGTCATCAAATTTAGAATTAGAAGCAACAAGAATGGTTGTTAAGGATTGGATTAAAAAATATGGAAATAAGTTAAAAGGTATAGTAATTGGTGATGCAGGAGATCCATTACAGGGGACAATAGAAAGTATTGAAAATGCAAAACGAAATGATATTAAAACTGTTACAACAGGAAATTGTCAGTTAAGTCTTGATTACATGAAAAAGGATAAACTTCATGCTATAGCATGGCAGTCTGCTGAATGCGACGGGGCATTGCCGGTAGAAATTGCAATTAATTGGTTTAATGGTCTGGAAATTAATCCGATCAAGTATTTGCCTAATTTAATAATCACAAAAGATACCGTTGAGAACTATTATCCAGCTCAATGGTGAAGTTTAGTTTTGGAAATTTATTTAAGTTTTTGAATATGATTATTTACTGATAGATAAATATTTAATATATTTTTATTTGTCTAATGGCATAACAAGGTCATATGTGTTTTTATGGGAATTTAGCTAACAGTTTTTTGTTAGCATGAATTTAATATTAATAATTATTAACTTATTTAAGGAGGAAAGATGATGAAAACAAAAAAAATATTTTTTCTTTTTGTCGGTTTATTCGTAATGTTCTCACTGGTTTTTCTTACTGCATGGGGATGGAAAAAAAAGACTAAACAACAAGTTTTTGTAATGGTGCCAAAATTAATTCACCCATACTATGTGCCTTGTTATGATGGTTTCAAGGACGCATGTGAAAAATATGGCATTAAGCCTGAGTATGAAGCCCCGGCAAAAGGTGATCTTGCACTGCAGGTTAAGGTAATTGAGGATCTAATTGTAAGAGGTGTTGATGGTATTGCAATTTCAGCATTAGAAGATGAAGGGCTTATAGCTGTTGTTGATGAGGCAGTTAAGGCAGGAATAAAAGTACTTACATTTGATGCTGGTGCACCATCAACAAAATCTCTATCTTATATTGGAACTGATAATGAGCAAGCTGGTTATGCTGCAGGTAAAAAAATAGCAGAAATTTTAAAGGGACAATCTGGAGAAGTTGTATTGCTACAGGGACAACTTGGAGCAACAAATCTTAATTCAAGGGCTAAAGGATTTAAAGAAGCACTTGCTAAATATAATAATGGATTAAAAGTTGTAGCTGTTGAGGATATTAAAAGTAGTTTTGATGGTGCAATGAATAAAACAGAAGCAGTATTAAGTACATACTCAAATCTAAAAGTTGTGTTTGGTGTTTCGGCTTATGGCGCTCCAGGTGCTGCGGCAGTTATGAAAGAACAAGGAAGAAATGACATATTGGTTGCAGGTTTTGACGACTTATCAGAAACATTAGATGCAATTAGATCTGATTTGGTTGATTTTTGTATTGTTCAAAAAACATATAAAATGGGTTGGTTATCTGTAGAACGTTTAATTGATGCTGTAAATGGAAAGGAAATTCCTAAGAATATAGATACTGGTGTTTTATTTGTTGAAAAAGAAAATGTAGACAGTTATATGGATGATATGAAGAAAGAAATAAGAAGATAAATATTTAAATTTTTTAAACTTTAATGGAAATGATATTCATTTCCATTAAAGCCTATTGAAAGGATTATTAGATATGAGTAATATTAAAATTAAAAAGACAGATTATATTGAAGCGCAGAAAAAACATTTTTTTTTAAAAACATTAATGCAGAAAAGAGAATCAGCAATTTTTTTAGCCCTTATTGGAATTATGTTTATAATTGCATTCATTGAACCTAATTTTATTTCTGGAAGGAATATGTTTTCAGTTTCAAGACAAATTTCATTTGTAGCAATTGTAGCATTAGGGGAATTATTTGTAATCTTAACAGCAGGTATTGATCTTTCTGTTGGATCAGTTATTGGTTTAAGTGGTGTAATTAGTGGATATTCAATGGCAGCAGGAATACATCCGATTTTAGCAGTTTTTTTTGGATTGTTAGTTGGCTTTAGCGCAGGAATGTTTAGTGGTTTTGTTGTTTCATACTTAAAAATAACTCCATTTATTGTTACACTAGGAATGTTAAGTATCTGTCGTGGTGCAGTCTATGTAATTACAAAAGGTTATCCTATAGCTGAAATTTCTGAAGGTTTTATTAATTTTGGACAAAGTAATCTTTTTGGAATTCCAATGACTGTAGTAATACTGTTAATTTGTGCTCTTATATGTCATATTATTTTACAGCATACAGTATTTGGTAGAAGAATATTTGCAATTGGAGGCAATGAAGAAGCAACTGCTTTATCTGGTATTAATATAAAAAAAATAAAACTTGTGATATATGGTATATCAGCACTTATGTCTTCAATAACTGGTGTGCTATTAGTTGCTAGATTTAGTTCTGCACAATCTCCAGCAGGTGAAGGGTGGGAGCTCGATGCGATAGCAGCTGCTGTAATAGGTGGAACTTCGTTGATGGGTGGTAGAGGTAGTGTTTTAGGTGTAATTATTGGTGCCGCTATTATGGGGGTTATTCGTAATGGATTAGTCCTTTTAAGAGTAAATGCATACTGGCAACAGTTGATTATTGGTATTATTATAGTTTTAGCGGCATTGGTAGATAGATTAAAAAATAATAAGAGTTAAATATGAAGAATAATTATTTTATTGAAATGAAAAATATATCAAAGTTTTTTCCTGGAGTTCAGGCATTACATGAAGTAAATTTAAGTATTAGAGAAGGTGAAATACTTGGATTGTTGGGAGAAAATGGTGCTGGAAAATCGACTTTGATGAAAGTCTTAACAGGTGTTTATCAACCAGATGAGGGTGAAATTTTATTAAATGGTAAAAAAGTTGTAATTCATAACACTAAAAATGCTCATCAAAAAGGTATTAGTATAATATTTCAAGAGTTTAATCTTTGCCCAAATTTGTCTATTGTTGAAAATTTATTTTTAGGAAATGAAATTTATAACCATATTGGCCTTATCAAACATAAAAAACAAAATAAAATTGCAAATGATTTTTTTAATAAATTAAATATTGAAATAAATATTAAAGAATTAGTAAAAAATATCGGTGTCGCTCAGCAGCAAATGACCGAGATAGTAAAAGCATTACTACTTGACGTTAAACTTTTAATAATGGATGAACCGACTTCATCGCTAACTGATAAAGAAATAACTATCTTATTTCAAATTATGAAAGAATTGAAATCTCAAGGTATTTCGATTATTTTCATCTCTCATAAGTTAGTTGAAGTTCTTGAAATGACAGATAGAATTATTGTTCTAAGGGATGCAAATAATGTAGGAGAAATTAATACAAGTAAAGCAACAAAAGATAAATTAGTTTCAATGATGGTTGGAAGAGAATTGAATCATTTATATACAAAAAGGGTAAAAAGTGCAAATGAAAATAATGTGGTATTAGAAATAAAAAATTTTTCTGGACCTCCAAATATTAAAAATATTTCTTTTAATTTAAAACAAGGCGAAGTGCTTGGATTAGCTGGTTTGGTTGGTGCCGGTCGGACTGAACTTGCTAAACTAATAATAGGATTTGAAAAGAAAACTGAAGGAACATTAAAATTAAATGGTAAAGAATTAAAAATATCCAGTCCTGTTGATGCTGTTGATAATAGAATAGCTTATTTGTCAGAAGATAGAAAGAATTTAGCATTGGTATTGCCTTTGAGCGTGCGGGAAAATATTTCCCTGAGTGTTCATAAAAGTATAAGTGGATTAATGTCTTTCATTAGTAATAAAAAAGAAAATGAAATATGTGATAAATATCTAAACGATTTACAAATTAAAGTATTTTCAAGAGAGCAGATAGTTAATAATCTGAGTGGAGGAAACCAGCAAAAAGTTGTAATAAGCAAATGGCTGGCAACTAATCCGATAGTATTGATTTTAGATGAGCCAACCAGAGGTATTGATGTAGGAGCAAAAGCAGAAGTTCACCGTATTATATCGGAGTTAGCTGATAAAGGAATGTCGATAATTTTAATATCTTCAGAACTTTCAGAAGTTTTAAGTATGTCGGATAGAATATTGGTTATGCATGAAGGTGAATTAAAAGCAAACATAGATAGAAAAGATGCTGATCAAGAAATAATCATAAAAGCTGCAATAGGTCATTGATTTTTTGAAAAGTTATTCAAATATTTTTTTTACAAAGAGAATAAACTTTATGCTATAGTATGGCAGTCTGCAGAATGCGGCGAGGCATTGCCGGTAGAAATTGCAAATAATTGGTTTAATGGTCTGGAAATTAATCCGATCAAGTATTTGCTGAATTTAATAATCACAAAAGATACTGTTGAAAAAAATATTATCCCACTCAATGGTAATTTTATTTTTTAAAAATATTAAATATTTTGTAAAAATTTATTTAGAAGGAGCTTGTTGATTTCTTTCATCCTGGCAAAATTGACAATTGTCCTTCCATGA
Source organism: uncultured Spirochaetales bacterium (assembly GCA_964646595.1). GTDB lineage: Bacteria > Spirochaetota > GWE2-31-10 > GWE2-31-10 > JAFGQB01 > CAZYID01. Next base: position 7,633 of record CAZYID010000024.1, read on the forward strand.
ACTTTGGACTTGTATTTCCAGTCGATGACTTCGTGTCATCTCCTTCCATCCCCGCTCCCATAAGCTAAATTAACTTCCTGTTAATTTTCTTGAAAAACTCCATATTATGGACTTTTTCAAGTCGCTTATGGGCTTCAAGTCCAGCTCTATAATCAGACAAAAAAAAGCTTTTCCCAAATGAATTGGAAAAAGCTTTTTTTATTAGCAGGAGCTGGACTTGAACCAGCGACCTTCGGGTTATGAGCCCGACGAGCTACCAACTGCTCTATCCTGCGCCGTCTGTTTCATATATATTATAATAAGGGATTTGTCAATAGTTAAAGTCGTTTTATTTTTTGTATTTTACATGTGTTTTACAAAAGATTTCTAAAACTAAATTAAAATAATAAATTACTGTAATTTACTGTGAAAATATGATAAAAATAATATAATAAAATATTTTATTAATTAAACATAAAAAAATATAAGAATTAAATATGAAAAAAGCAATTCAAAATATTTTAGCTCAGCATTCTAATAAAGAAATAGTGTATTTATGCAGCAAATGCGGGAAAGAAGTAAATAAACCTGATAACATTTGTTATAACTGTGGTGCAAAATTGGGTAATATTCGCTGCCCATTTTGTAATTTTATTGGAGATTTGAATGACTTTAAATTTGACACCTGTCCAAGATGCGGTAGAAAAAAATTTACTAAAATTGGTCAAAAAACTTATAAAATAAATTCAGATATAAATTTTAAATTATCATCTAAATTATTTTGGTTTTTATTTTTTATTTTAACAGCAGTAATTGCGCTTTTAACTTTTTTATTTTTATACAATTTTGATTTAATTAATATTTAGTCAAATTGTTTTTAATATAATAAAATTTATTGTTTTGTTAAAAAAGTTTATGTAAATTTAATTATATAATTTATAAAAAATATTATAAAAAGACTAGATTATATATTATTTCTAGAATTTAAAAAGAATTAAGGCAATTTTATGAAAAAAAATGATGAAGTTATTAATAAAAATATTCTTCTTGTATTGATTGGCTTTTTTTTAATATTAATTTTATTTATAACTCATTTAATGTCAGCAGTTTTGGTTCCAATATTTTTCGCTTTTTTTACTGCTATGTTCCTTCATCCTTTTATTCACAGACTGCATATGACAAGAATACCAAATTGGCTTTCTACAATAATTGTTTATTTAATATTTATTTTAATAGTTGGGATTTTATTAACAGTAATTGGAATATCATTTGGTAATTTTGTTGGAGATTTACCGGCAATTACAAGAGAGTTTAGAAATGGAATAACTGATTTAATAAATACTATTTCAGACACGGAAATTGTTAAAAGATATTTTAGAGAAAGACAAGATGAAATAATAAAAATACTTTTAGACATGACCGGACAGGTTATTTCTATAAGCAATATTACTACTTATATTATAAGACCGGTTGGTGTAACTCTTGATATATTACAGGGATTTGGATTATATGCATTGGCATTGATATTTATTATACCAGGTATGGATAAAATATCAGGAAAAATATCGAATGCATTTCCTAATGAAAATGGTCCCAGAATAAACAATATAATAACTAATATTAAAGAACAAATTCAAAATTATATGGTTGCAAAATTTATTATTAGTTTTTTTACCGCTTCAATTAGTTATTTAATCTGTATTATATTTGGGATAAAGTATGCTTTACTATGGGGAGTTGTAATATTTCTTTTAAACTTTATTCCATATATTGGTTCTATAATTGCAGTAGTTTTTCCAATTTTACTTTGTCTTGTTCAATATCAGTCTTTTTCTAGATTTATATTTTTAACAATTTCATTAACTTCTGTTCAAATTGTTATGGGAAATATTATTGAACCAAAATTTATGAGCAAGGGAGTTAATTTAAGCCCTTTAGTTATTTTTACTTCTTTATTAGTTTGGGGTTATGTTTGGGGAATAGCTGGTGTTATTTTATCTGTTCCGATTATGTCAGCATTAAATTTAATATGCGAGAATATTAATTCTCTTAAACCAATTAGTATATTAATTAGTGCGAGTAAAGATAAAAACAGGTTTTTTTTCAGGAAAAAAGATAAAAAAGAAATAGAATAAAAAAAATAATGCCAGTGTAGCTCAATGGTAGAGCAATTCACTCGTAATGAATAGGTTGAGAGTTCGATTCTCTCCACTGGCTTGAATAAAAAATATTAAATAGGATTAGAGTGTATTTTAAAATATATAATCAAAAAATATTAATTAATATAGTAATACTTATTTGTTTATTTTTCTTTTGTAAAATTGATTTATACTCAAATGTATTTTCAGATTTGAATAAAGAACCAACAATCTATATTGATCTTTCAAAAAACAAGGATGCTACTGATGATATAAAAAAAGATCTTACTAATGATGTTATTGATTCTTATTCGGATACAACTGATGATATTTCTATTATAAATGAATGGTATTCAAAAGGAAATGTTTTTATTAAACAATCATTAAAATATGGAGTCTCTTGGGATACAAGTGATTTTTTATCTGAAAGATTTCTTTTTAAATACAGGTTTAGATCAAAAATTAAACATTCTTTTTCTTTAAGATTTTTACATGTTGGTTATACTACCGGAATATTAAATGAAACTTTTAAATTTTTTAATTTTGGTTTTTTTTCTGGTTTTGAATATTTTTATAAAGTATTTGATAATTTAACAGGATTTTTTATATGGACTGATTTTGGTATTTGTAATAGAGGTTTTGCGCTGGATTTTGGATTAGGATTGGGCAACAGAATGAAAAATGGTATTGAGTTGGAATTTACATATATGCATAATGTAGCTTTTTTTTCCAAATTAGAATTTTATTTTTTAATATTGAATTTTTTTACGATCAGAGGAATGCTGGGGCTTGATATAAAACACGATGATTTTATCTACATTGAAAAACTTACTTTTTTAACTGGTGTAAATATAGGGTTTTTAATTAAAAATATTTTTAGAATAGAATTTGGCGGCGGTATTACTTTAGATAAATACAGTAGTGTTGGCGGATTTGGAAGTGTTAGTATAACTTTAAATATATTTTAGGAACTATTTTATAAAATATTAACATGAGTAATTTTTGTTATTTTTCAACTTTAAAGTCCCAATACCAATTTAAAAATAATTCTAAAAGATTATCAAAATATTTATAAACTAATATTGATGCATCTTTTCCAATGTATCGATAATGCCATGGTTCAAACCTGTACCCGGTCAAATCTTCCTGACCTTCAGGATAAGACATAATAAAACCATATTTGTATGCATTTTCATTTAGCCATTTTCCTTCTTTTGTTTTTGCAAATGAAATATCCAATGAATTTATATCAACAGTTGTCCCTAATTGATGTTGAGATGCCCCTGGAACAGCACTTACTCTTTTTGCTTCTTCTTCTCCAAGTATTTTAATCCATTGCAAATAGACATTTTTTTGTTCTTCATATGATCTATATGCTGAAATTATTTTTAAGTATATTTTTTCGGAGGCAGCATCACCGAACATTTTTATTAAATCAGGTAATATAATTTTACGTAATATCAATTTTTTTTTGTTTGCAGTTAAAGAATTATTTATTTCTACTAAGTCATTTGGCTGATAATTTTCCGGCAGATAACTTCGTTTATTTACAAGTAATAATAACTCTTCATCATTTTGGATTGCTTGAAATAATTTCAAGAATTCATTAATATTATTTTCCGAAGAAGTAATATTTGTTTTTATTTTTTCCGGTAAATTTTTTATTAATTTATTAATATTTTCAGCTGTAAATTCTGCCTGGCTTAAATTAACAGGATATTTATATATTTCTTTGGAAAAATTAATTTTAAATAAACCTAAAATAATTTTTTCAATTTCGTCAGTTTCTATATTTTTTTTGGATTTAAATTCAATTGTTGCTGAAGGAATACTTAGTTTATTAGAAAGCCATCCTGTTAGATCACCTGATGCAGCATATCCGATATCTCCCACTTTATAAGAAGAATAGTTCTTTATAAGATTAATTAATTTATTATTTGCTAATGATCTATTACCGGGGATTATTAAGTCTCCTCTTGAATGCAAAGATAAAACAATAACTTTATTAAATTTCAAGTCAAATGATTCAAAAAAGTTTTTTAAAGTAATGGATTCAGGTTCACTGAAAGGGTGCTTACCGGCGCTGAGTAAAATATTAAATAAGTAAAAGCTGGATTTCCAATTATCAGTATTAAAGTTTCTGTTTAAATCCACATCATTATTATTTAATCTCCTACCTCTAGCTAAACCGTCAGGATTAGCTTTTGGTATTATCCAAATTGATTTATCTTGTGGAATATTTATTTTATTATTATTTAATAAATCAATTATTTCAAAAGCAGTTTTAGAAGTATTTTCTTCGTTGCCGTGTATTCCGGCTATTATTAATAATATGTTTTTACCTTTTCCAAATTTATATAATTCAATTTTATTTTTATTAAGTGAAAATCCAATTATTTCAGTTGAACTTATAATACCAAAAATAACATAACTGGGGATAATAAAAAATATAAATAGAAAAATAACAATTTTTTTTTTCATAACATTTTTTAAATATTAATCGTAATTTGAATCTATTATAAATAAATGATTTTTAAAAGAAATTAACTATACGTTTTTTTTGAATCCAAATCAACAATTATATAATTTTTTATTATTTTAACATATTTAGCAATTTCATTATATGAATTTGCTAATTTTGTAATAAATTCTTTATTTAATTTTCCTTTTATATGTTTTATATTTGTTATATATAATTGTTTTTCTGCTTTATAATCTTGAATTGCTTTGTAAATATGCATCGCAAGTTTAAATAAGATTTCAGCGCTTTTTTCATTTGCATGTTTTATTCTTTGATTTAATAGTTCAATTAAACTCATTACCTTATTTTGACTGGTTAAATTGCTCACATTAAAACTTCTTAATAAACTTGTTAAATGTGAGAATGAATTTTTACCTGTGCTTGACATGCTTTCTTCAAAACCAAGAATAAAATCTTTTAATTCATTAGCAGCAAAAAAAATGTTAGAGAAATCTTTTTGATATTCTTTTTCTTCGAAAAATGCTTCTAATATTAAAGTATTAATTACTTCTTTAATCATTGGTTCATAAATTTCAAAAACAAATGTTTTTGTTATTCTGATTGCTTGTAACCCGGAAATTGTTTCAAAATTATTATCATGAAGAGTTTTTGCTAAATCATCTGTATATCCTTCAAAATTAAGCAAATGTTTGCCTTTAAATAATGAATGTACGTCTTGTAAAAGTGATTTTTCAGAATATTTTTCTAAAATGAATTTTTTATTTTTTGAAAATCTATGATCAACTTCTTTACGATATCGATCCAGGATACTAAAAAATTTTTGTTCTACATTAATACGAAGTTTAGAATCTTCAGCAATATATTTACACATTGTTAATAAAATTTGAGGTGATAGTTCATCAGTAAACATTTTAAATAAACTATTTACAGAATGCTGAGTTGTTTTTGATAATGATTTAAAATCCTCTTTCTTAATTGAAAATAATATAAGAAATGCTGATGTTAAATCAGTTTTTTGTGGGATAGAAGCTATGAGGAAATATAAATCTTTTAAATCGCTTAGTATTTCTTCCCCGTTAACAGGTGAGTAGCTTGGTTGTGATGGAGCTATATAATCAGGCTGAAACTTTGAAAAAAACAATTCAAAATTAAATGTAGATAATAGATATAGTTTATATAATAAATAATATTTTGATTCTATTTTTGGAAGATTTTCATTATTAATAAATTTTTTATATGATATAAATTCATTTTCAATATCTTTAATTGTTTGATTTGGAAATTCTGATTCCATAATTCTTTCCCACATTAATTCTTTTGTGAATTTTTCACGTTTTGCTTTTATATCTTCTGGAAAATGTGCTTCAATAAAATGATTTAAATATAATTGAGATTTTTTTTCTTCTTTACTGAAAATAGTTGTATCAAGAACAGGTTTAAAATTTGTTACAGCTGTATACATGTTATATATTTTTTGAAGAAATAAGTTAGTGATTTTTTTGTCTTTTGTAATAAATTTATATTTAGAATGGCGAAAAGTCTTATAAAGTCGTTTTTGCTCTTTAAGTTTTGCAAGTGTATAAGTATCACCTGATATGAGAAGTTTTAAAAATATAAAAAAGTTAAATGTTGAAAACATAATTATTATTTTATTATTATCGTATTATATATCTAATATATACACGTTTTTTAAAAAAAATGATAAATATTTTTTAAAATATAAAGAATTTTTTATTATTAATATTTAAAAAATAATATTTTATAAGATTTTGCATTATTTTTGACTAATTATTTAATTTTATTATTAAAATTTCAGTAAGTAAATAAAAAGTTATTAAAAGATTTTTTTTTAAAAATTGATATTTTATTATGTAATATAGTTAAATAATTATTATATATATATAGTGTATGTATGAAAAAGTATACACATTTAATCTTGTTTTTCATAAAATTTACTAAAAATATACGAATTTTGTTAAATTTAGTCAATTATTATTCAATGTAAATTTGGCATAATTATTGCTTAATATATTTAGAGTAATATTTATGATACAAACAAAAGATAAAAAAAATATTTTTAATAATAATATCAATAATTATTTTAAAGAAATTCAAAAATATAAATTATTAACCCGTGAAGAAGAAATAGAATTAGCAAAACGAATAGAACAAGGTGATAAGCTGGCTTTTGATAAAATGGTAAAATCAAATTTAAGATTAGTAGTAAATTTTTCAAAAAAATATAAAACTCCGGAATGGCAATTTAGTGATTTGATTCAGGAAGGCAATATTGGATTGATAAAAGCTGTTGAAAGATTTGATTATAGAAGAAATGTAAGATTTTCTACTTATGCTTCATGGTGGATTAAACAAGCAATATTAAGATCTATAAGTAATAAAAGAAGAACTATACGTATTCCACATAGAAAAGAAGAAAAACTTAGGAAAATAAATAAAACCATAGATGAATTATCTCAAAAATTAAAAAGAGACCCCTCATTAATTGAAATTGCAAATGAACTTAATTATACTGAAATTGATATAATAAATTTAAAAAACATAAGTGAAAAAGTTGTCTCTTTGTATGCTGAAAATGATAATAATGAAAGTTATTATTTAAATATGCTGGATGATTTGAAATATTCTCCTGAAATAATTTTAGAAGAAAAAGACTTACAGCAGGTAACTAAAGATGTTCTTGATAAGCTTAATGAAAAAGAGAGAGATGTAATTAGATTAAGATTTTCATTTGAAAAAGGAAAAAAAAGAACTTTACAGGCAATCGCAAAAGATTTAGGTATTAGCCCTGAAACAGTACGGCAAATTGAAAGAAAAGCTTTAAGAAAGATTAAAGAAAATTATTCATATTTAAAAGAATATTTAATGTTATAAATATTGAATTTTTTATTTGAGATTTAATATATTTTTTTTGATTTATTTATACTCCTTTTTTTTAAAAGATCGCATATATATTATGCGATCTTTTTTAAAATAAAAGTAGAATCTTTATAAAGAAATTCCAATCAAATCCAGATATTTATTTAAATATTATTATTAAAATGGTATAAAATAAAAGTAATATTATTATTTTATTATTGTATCTAAACCTTCATAATGATGAAAAAAAAATATGCAGCATGAAATTATTCCTTTTGATAAAAATTATAAAATTCATTCAATAGAAAAATCTTTTTCAAAGATTATTAACCTTTATCCGGAGGAAAATAAAATCTTTGATTTATTAAATTTGTGTTGTTTAAATGATAATAATGAAATTGTAATAATATATCATAATGCTAACAGCAAATTTTGTCTTTATTATGCTCAAAAATTATCAAATGTATTTATATCTATTATAAGAATTTTTTTTAATAAAAAAAATATTGATATACAATTAGCTTATCATTTATTAAAAATTGCAGAAAACATGGATGATGATTATAAATTATTTTATAAAATATTAAATTATATTAATTGGCCTTCCGGTGAAAAAGGATTTAATTATTTTAAATCAATTGAAAAATTTTCTGAAGTATTGAAAGGACTTGTTTTTAAAAAATCAGTATCATTAAATGATGCATTCTTTTTTAATGAATATTTTCTAAAAGATTATGATGATTTTTTGAATTTACTTTCGGAAAAGTTAACGTTTTCAGAGCGAAATAATATTTTAAGAAATTTAACAGAATTTGCTAAAAAAGAACAAAAATCCTTATATGAAATCATTAAATTATTTAAAAAGCCTGATAATATCAAAAAAATAGTTGATTTCTCTTATGATTTAAGAAATCCATGTATATCAAAGTATAAAAAATATTTTATTAATAAAATTAATAAGTTAAATTTACCAAAAGGAGTTGATGTTTATTTTGATGATTCATTTGAACGAGAGGATTATTCAATTAAAATTAAGTTTAATAAATATTTTTCTCTTTTGAATAAAGTTAAACAACTTAAAAACTCTTTAGAAAAATATTCTAAAGAAGATAAATTCATTGATTTTTTTGATCATACAAATTTATTTAAAGACAATGAAAAATAAAAAAAATAATTTTTATAAATTTAAAAAAATTTATATAGAAAATAAATTTAAAAATCATTCTAATGTAAAAAGGATTTTATCAGGATTAGAAAAAATTCCAATAGAATATGTTGATAATTTATTCGATTTGATAAAATCGTCACCATTTATTTATGATCCAAATGAAAAGTCAAAAGTTTTATTTCTTGGCGGAATAAGAGGTGATATTTTAAAAAAGTGTCCTGGATCACATGGACATATTTGCTGTAACTATTCTGTGATCAATTTATATGTTGGGTGTCCGTTAAATTGCACTTATTGTATATTACAGGAATATTTAAATCAACCTTTTATAATAATAAATGTAGATATAGAAAATATTTTTCAAGAATTAAAAAATGTTTTTAAAAAAAGTAATAAATTTTTTAGAATAGGCACAGGCGAATTAGGAGATTCTCTAGTTTATGATTATCTAACCGGATTTTCTAAAGACTTTATTAATTTTTTTTCTAATTATCCTGAAAATATTTTTGAGTTTAAAACAAAAACAAATTTTATTAATAATATATTAGAAATAGATTCACCTGGAAATATTGTTATTGGTTTTTCATTAAATCCGGAGATTATAATAAATAAACAAGAAGGACTTTCTTCGTCGTTGTTTGAAAGACTTGAAGCAGCTAAACAATTAATAAAAAAAGGTTACAGTATTTCATTGCATTTTGATCCAATAATAAATATAATTAATTTTGAAAAAGAATATTATAATCTTATAAAAATAATTTTTAAATATATTTCTGTTACTGATATTGCCTGGATTAGTTTAGGTACTTTTAGATATTTACCCGGTTTAAAAAAGATGATTGAATATAATTATCCTGACTCTAATATTTTAAATGATGAGTTTGTTTTATGTGCGGATAAAAAATATAGATATTTTAAATCAATAAGACTTGTTTTATATAAAAAAATAATTAACTGTATTCGTATGTTTGATGAAAATTTATTAATTTATTTATGTATGGAAAGTCCGGCAGTCTGGAAAAACGCTTTAGGATATTTACCTTTTAAAGAAGATAAATTAAATTTAATTTTTAAGGGTTCAGTTATAAAATAATGAAAAAGTGTACTGTTTTTGATTTAATTATTACTATTTTTTTAATAATGATTATTTTTTTACTAATTTATTATAATTTTATAAATAAAAATAATTTAAAATCCGAATTATTAATTAAAACTTCAGATGCTGAATATTTTTATAATTTAGATCAAAAAAAGGTTATAGAAATAAAGGGTTCATTGGGAATCACTATAATTGAAATTGAAAATGGTAGATTTAGATTTGTCGAATCCCCATGTTCCCATAAAGATTGTGTAAGAATGGGGTGGGTGAGTTTTCCAAATTTTCCTGTGATATGTCTACCGAATCAGGTTTCAGGCTTTATTGTTGAAAAAAAAGAAAATATTTTATATGATGGGATAACACAATGAATGATAAAAAAAATAAAATTGCTTTTTTTGCAGGATTAAGCGCATTCATCGGAGTATGTGAAAATTTTATTCCTATTCCTATCCCTTTTTTACGTTTAGGATTATCAAATATTCCGGTTTGTTTCAGCTTCACATTATTTAATTTTTTTGAATGCTTATTTATTGTTTTATTTAAGGTAATTATAGTACATTTATTTAGAGGTACATTGTTTTCATATTTATTTTTAGTTGGACTTTCCGGTAATATTTTATTTTTATTAATTGGATATCCATTTTATTTTTTATTTAATAAATATATTAGTTTTATTTCATTAAGTATTATTGGTGCATTCTCTCATAATTTGGGGCAGATACTTACAGCTTCAATATTTATCCCAAGTAAGCCTTTGTTTTATTTTGGTATAATAATAATTTCTATTGGAGTTATTTTAGGCTTTATAAACGGGATTATTTGTAATATAATTAATAACAAAATTTTTATCAGGTATTTTGTATGAGCAATATTTTATATAAAAGTAAAGGTGATAAGATTCAGTGTTTGTTATGTCCAAATTTATGTGTTCTTAAAGATGAACAATTTGGTCTTTGCAAAACAAGAAAAAGACAAAAAGAAAAAATTATTAATCCGTATTCCGGTATAATTTCATCTTCAGGTATTGATCCGATAGAAAAAAAACCTCTTTATCATTTTATGCCTGGTACTAATATTTTTTCAGTTGGGTTTTTTGGGTGCACATTAAAATGCCGGTTTTGTCAAAATTATTCAATAAGTCAGTATCAACCGGGTAAAATTGAAAATAAGATATCACCAAATAATATGATTTATTTATTAAAAGAGAAAAATATAAAATCAGTAGCATTTACATATTCTGAGCCATTGCTTTATCATGAGTGGGTTTTGGAAACTTCAATTCTTTGCCGTAAAAACAGCATTAAAACAGTCCTTGTAACAAATGGCTTTATTAATCAAGAGCCGGCAGAAGAAATTTTAGAATATATTGATGCTGCAAATATTGATTTGAAATCAAGTAAAAATGAATTTTACAAAAAAATATGTTCCGGTAAAGTTGAACCTGTTAAAAAATTTATTGAAACAGCTTTTATGAAAAAAACACATATTGAGGTAACAACATTGGTAATTACAGGTATCAATGATACTATAGAAGAATTCAAAGAAATTACAGATTTTATTAATTCTATTTCTAAAGATATTCCTTTTCATATTTCCAGGTATCATCCTGCTTATGAGTTTAATAAAGAAGCAACACCAATTGATACGTTAAATAAATTAATTGATTTTTCTAAAGAAAAGCTGAATTTTGTTTATGGTGGAAATATGCAAGGGCATTCTAATACTTTTTGTAAAAAATGCGGTGAATTATTAGTAAATAGAAATTATTATAATATAAATATTAAAGGATTAGATAAACAAGGTAATTGTAAAAAATGCGGAATAAATAATAATTTTAGAATTACTTAAACTTGATTATTCAAACATATTCTGCTATATTGGGTTTTCATATTTTGAATAATAATAAATGGAGTTATATAAATGTCTAAAATAAAAACATATTTAGATAAAAAAAGAAAAAGAAGAAGAACTAAAAGAAAATTAGGTAATAAAAGCAGACAAATTAATAGAACTAATTTAGTTTCTGCTAAAAGAAGATTAAAGAGATTATTAAAAAAAATAGATAAAAATGAATTAAAAGGTACTGATAAAAAAGAAAATCTGGCAGCAAAAGACAAAGAAGAAAAAATAATTGATGAAAATAAAGAAGAAAAAAATAATAAAAAACCTTTAAAAAAAGAAGCCAAAAAAGAAGCAAAGAAAGATAGTAAAGTTAAGAATAAAAAAGCATAATTTATTTTTTTGTTTTTGAATTATAAATTTTTTTATATTTAATTATAGTTGTTAAGTTTAATTATATTTATAATGTTTTTATCTTTAATAATTTGATTTTCCAATGATTTATGATTTACACGTGAAAAATAATTAGCCCAATATATTATATCAAAATCTATAATTATTTGATTTTTTTCTTCAGATATTGATTCATATTTTATATTATTTTTTTTTAGCATTATTTGTATTTTTTCAGATAATTTATCAGGAATGATATAGATTATAGTTTTATCTTTATATAATCTGTTAAAAAGTATAAAAGTGTCTATTATACATTTAATTCTATAATCAATGTTTTTTAAGTATTTTTTATAGTCTTCTTCTATAATTTTATCAATTCTATTAAAATCAACAGAAGTAATTTTTTTTACCATTTTAAGAGTATTAGTTTTTATATCAATATACATTTCCGGATTTACCGACTCAAATTCTTTTAATAATACTTTTTTAAATATATCTGATTTTTCAATGTTTACATTTATATTATGAAAGAAAAACAATTGAAATACATTTTTATTTTTTGTGTATATTTCTCTATCAATATCTTTTGTATTAATTTCTTTCGCACGATAAAAAATTATTAATTTTTGCGGATTTTTCATTTTAAGATTACCCTTAAAAAGAAGTTAAAAGGATTTCATATAATTCCTCTGAGCTGCAAGATCTAGGAACATAATTGAACATTTCAAATTTTTTTGCATCATCAGCAACTGTAATTAAATCATCTTTATTTAATTCAAATTCACTTAACCTTACTGGTAATTGTAATTTAATAATCATTTTTTTTATATTTTCTATTGCTTTTACTGCTGCTTCAACTGTACTTAAATTTGTTATATCTTCACCAAGTGTATCAGCTAATTTTACAAATTTTACCGGAGCTGTTGTAATATTAAAATTCATTATATGAGGAAGTAAAACAGATATAGAAAGAGATTTATGAATTCTATATTTTCCGCTTAAAACATAAGAAACTGCAGATGCTATTCCTGTTGAAGCCATATTTAATCCTAGAGAAGTTAATAGTCCGGCTAGTCCAAGATTTGCTCTTGAGTTTATATCATCAGGTATATCAACCGCTTGAAATATATTATTTTTAATTAATTCAATAGATTTTAAAAATAAAGTATCTGAAAAGAAATTAGAATTTGATGAAATGTATCCTTCAATAGCATTTGCTAGAGTATAAATTGATGTTGTTGCAGTAAATCTGCGTGGAAGAGTAGTCGTTATCATTGGATCAAATAAGATATGCTTAGTTGTTCCTTTTTTTACTTTTAAAATTGTACTATTTCTATTTTTTGCATTAACAAGCCATAGTTCATCTCTAAACATAAATGGATTTCTAGGTGTTGAAGGAATTTCAATATAAGGCATTGAGTTTTTTTCCTGGATTGCGCCGTCAATATAATCAGATATGTCTCCTGGATTATTTTTAAGCATTGCAACTGCTTTTGCAATTGAAAGCGCTCTGATGCCGCCCATGCCAATTAATACATTAGCATAGGAAGATTTTGCCAGTTCAGTACCATAGTCAACTATATCACTCATTGAATTTGGAGTAACATCATCAAAGATTATAACTTCGCAGCCTTTTTTTTTGATGATTTCTACAACTCTATTAATTGTGCCTGATTCATGTAAAATGCCTTCAGTTACTAAAATAGCTTTGTCGCCAAATTCTGCTGCAACATTTCCTATTCTATTAATTATATCAATGCCAAATTTAAGGTTTGCAGATGTAGCAAAATCAAATGTAACCACGTGATTTTCCTTTATTAATAATATTTTTGTATATAAAAAAAACGGAGTATTTAGCTCCGTTTCTCATAAGTATATAATTAAATTTATATTATTAATTGTTGAAATTAACAAATTATAGTATATCAATTAATTGTTCAGCAACGTTATCAATAAGTTCATTATTAACATAATCTGGATTGTTTATTTTTGCTTTAATTTCATTGATTTTATCAGTTCGTACATCAGGAGTATTTTTTACTATATCCATTATTCTTTGAGTTTCAGCCATATTCATTGCTTCTTTTGAAATGCTAACGGAGTCAGAATAATTAGTTTTTTTAGCTGGGTCTTTTTTATTTACTTTATTATATCCGTTATAGTTGTTTATAGGACCAATTTTGTCAATCATATTATTCACCTTCCAATTTAATTATCGGTTAACTGAAGAATAACTTAATGTAATTATAATACATTTTTTAATAATTAGCAATTAATATTATATATTCTCCAGCAA
>CAZYID010000025.1:0-21699 GCA_964646595.1 uncultured Spirochaetales bacterium
TATTTTCATATATTTTTATCTCTCTTTTTAATTCTTCATCTTCACCATCTTTAATTTCTGTATTCTCTATCTCTTCGATTTCATATTTGAGTAGCTCTAATTGTCTTTCTTTATCTTTTTTAGTTTCTTCTAAAAAGTTTAAAGATTCTTGAGTCTTTTTTAGTTCTTGATAAATTATTTGTAATTGATTTAATTCTGTTTCAATATGAAGAAAATTATCTAAATATTTTAAATGTGTATTTTTCTTTAATAAAGAAATACCTTCGTGCTGTCCATGAAAATCAAATAAAGAAGATGATATAGCATTCATCTCCTTAGTTGTCACCTGTGTACCATTTATAAAAGAACGTGATTTTGCTGTAGAAGTTAAAATCCTTCGGATAATTACTTCATTGTCCTCAATTTGTATACCAATGCTTTTTAGAAATTCAATTAATTCTTTTTGACCTGCAATACTTAAAGTAGCATTTAAAACTGCTTCTTCCATACCGGATCTAATCTGACCAACACTTGCTCTGCTGCCTAACAATATTGCTAATGCCTGTATAATAATAGATTTACCGGCACCTGTTTCACCTGAGATAATATTAAGACCTTCTTTGAAATCTATTTCGCAATTTTCAATTAATGCGAAATTCTTGATACTTAAAAAATTCAGCATTCTATTACTTTATACCATCCATCCTAATTTTATTTTTAATATTTCACTAAAAGTTTTGCTTCCTTTTATGATTTTAACTCTTTTATCAGACTTTTTTATTATTATTTTTTGACCAATTTTTAAATTAATTATCTTTTGCCCATCCAAAGTAATTTGAGGTTGAGAAGAAGGATCTTCAACAACTATGTTAATTACTTCATCAAAAGGTATTATATACGGACGTATAGCTAACGTTAAAGGACAAATTGGACTAACAACAAATGCATTAACAGAAGGATGTAAAATTGGGCCACCAGCACTTAAATTATATGCAGTTGAACCTGTTGGTGAACTTACTATTAAACCATCACCTCTAAAATCACATATTGGAATATCTCCAACATATACTTTTAATTTGATTGTTCTAGAAATCCCGGCAACCGATATTACTCCTTCATTAATAACCAAATATTTACTTTTATCTCCTTCAATCGAAACATCCAATAAATTTTTATAAGTATAATTAACTTTATTTTCAATATATTTAATAAAATATGTTTCAAATTCATTTTCTTCAATATTTGTATTAAATCCTAAATGCCCTTTATTAACACCAAAAATTGCAACATCAGTTCCGGCAAAAACTCTCGAAGTATATAAAAAAGTACCATCTCCTCCAACTGATACTGCTGCTTCAAAATCAGAAGTTTTATATCCCTTATCTTCTAAAATGTCATATAAGTTTTTATCTTTATTTGAATTAATAAATGGGATAAAATCAATTTTATATTTTTTTTTATACCCTTCTAAAGAATGAAAAAAATCCCATACATTATTTTTTTTTAAACCTATAACTGCTATTTTTCTCATTTATATTTTTAACCTAATTTATTTAAAAAACTAATATAGCACAAAGGATTATGAAAATAAATAAAAAAAATTTTATTCTAAATTAATGAAACAATAACTTTATAAATCAAATCAACATCTTTTTTATGTAATATTGAATATATTGGAATTAGTAATGAATTTAAATAATAATATTCTGTATTAGGGAATAACTTTTTATCAAAATTTATATAATGATGTAAAGGATAAGTAAAAGGACGGATAACCTCAATATTTTTCTTTCTAAAATATTTAATCGCTTCTTTAAGGCTAGATTTAATTATTATTGGAAAGTCAGAGTATATTCTTTTTGCATCTTCTTCTTGAATCAGAGATGTTCCCCGGCTTTTTTTTACTGCTTCTTCATATATTTTACCAATTTGTTGCCTTAATTCTAATCTGCGATTTAAACTTTTATCCTGACTTATACCCATTGCAGCATTAAGATCAGGCATTAAACAATTAAACCTTGGCTGATATTCTAAACTATAATCAATTTCTAACAAAGAAAATAAATTTTTATATAATTTTCTATCACTGCAAAACACTGCAGAACCTTCTCCTGTTGTAATCAATCCTTTAACTGAAAAATCACAAACAGCATATTTACCATTCAATTTTATATTGTCAAATACTTTATTAGAACCAATAATACTTGTAACATCTTCTATAATATTTGGAAATACTTCATAATATGGATTTGCGTCATAAATAAAACCAAAATAGTAATATAACAACAATGCTTTAGTTTTTTCTGTAATACTGTTTTGAACAGCTTCTAAAGAAGGAACTAATGAACCTTTCTCTAAATCAATTAATACCGGTTTTGCTTTTTTCATCATTATAATATTTAAATAAATTTGTGGCGCAAATGACGGTAGAATTACTTCATCACCTTCTTTTACTTCTAATGCTTCAAGTACCAGCCAAATTGAATTAAAATATGAATTTATAGCCAAAACATTTTTACATTTAATTCTATTTGTTAATCTTTCTTCAAAATTTCGCGCAAATTCTCCATAATCAATTCTATCCTGCATCATACTATCAAGTACATTTTCTAAATCCTTACGCTTTATTGTAGGTCGATATATGTTTACTATATTTTTCATAAATAATCCTGAAATCCAACAAATTTTAAATATAATAGAAATTATAATATAAATGATAAATTGTAAATAAATATATTATTTTTTAAAAAATGATTTGTGAAAAACATATTCAATTTATTATACTGCATCATAATAAATTAGACATGTATAAAATCAACCAGAAAGCTGAAGTAATTCTTCTTTATTAAATAATTTTTTCTCATTTAAAATAATTAAAAAATTATCTTCATCATTTTCTAGTTTTACAACACCTTGAACATACTCAGCACCTACTCCTGATACAATTTGAGGCGGAGGTTGAATTTGATCAAAATCAACATTCATTACTCTCTTTACCTGATCAATAATGATACCAATAATTAAACCATTAACATTTAAAACAATAATACCTCTTAATAATACTTCTTCTTCAGTATATTGTCTTTTTTTAAATTTAAATCTTTTTCCTAAATCAACAACTGGAATTATTTCTCCACGTAAATTTATTACTCCGTCAACAAAATCAGGTGCATTTGGAATAGGTGTTATTTCACATAATTGAACAACTTCCCTAATTTCCATTATATTTACACCATATAATTCTGAGGAAATTTTAAATGTTACATATGATGATATTTTCTCAGCCATTAATAATGCCCTTTTATAAATAATAAGCTAAATAAAATTCTTTTTCAAGTTTTTCTTAATTAAATTATTTTTTTTAATAATTTAATTGTTTTCTTCTTCCTCCTGTATTTTTTTTTCATTTTCTATTTTTTCTTCTTTTGAAAAAAGAAATATTATTACAAATAATATTAAAGCTCCGGTTACAGTATATACATCAGCTAAATTAAAAATCGGCCAAGGATTAAATAGATCAATAGGAATAAATTTAAAAGTCCACATAACATAATCAACAACATATCCGCGGATAAATCTGTCAATTACATTTCCCATAGCTCCGCTTATTATCAAACTAAGAGGTAATAAATACTTCCATAAATTTGAATAAAAAAAGAAAATAATAATTGCTAAAGTAGCTAATCCTTGAAGAAGTATAATAAAATACCATTTTGGAGTTCTATAATTAACTGAATTAAAAATATCCTTTATAACTTCATCATCATATGGATAAATCTCTTCCTGTAATTGATAATAATCACTATTATTATTTCTGATTCGATAATAACCTGTTATCGCTTCTTTATAAAATTCATTTTCTAGCTTATTTAAAATTTTAGTTTCAAATGTATCTTTTTTAATTTTTTTGGGTAAACTTAAAAATTTATCCAATCCTCTCAACAATGAAAATCCAATATCATCATTAATTTGATAATGATATTGCCAGACTCCAGGAATAACTATAAAATCAGGTTTCCCTTTAAATTTTTTAAAAGCGATCTGTTTGACTATTAAATCACTGCTGGTAAAAATAAAAATAAAGATTAATAAAACAAAAATTTTTACTAAAACATTTGTTGGGTTGTTTTTCATATAAATAAATAATTTCTTCATAATGAAGCGGATATTATTATATTTTATAAAATAATGCAAATAATTTTTATGCTTTTCCTTATGAAATTATATTTTTGTTATATAAAATTATAAAATAAAATTTTTTTAATAATCATCCCAGTATTCTATAAAAGTCTTTGGTGCATAATGACGAATTCTTTTACCTATAGTTCCATTAATTAAGAAAAACCATAAAATTGGAGCAAATAATTGAATATGGGAAAAAATACTTATTAAAAAACATGATATTACACAAACACAAAATGAAACTAACATAATAATAACATATTTAATTACTACCCTGTCTGCCAGCATTAAATTAATTAAGATTGTTAACGGTATAAGTAAAATTATCAAATCATAATTATATAAATAAGGACTTGCTAATACAAGAGAAATACTAAAAATAAACCAATATGAATTTCTGCTGAAATGTCCTTTATTTCGATATGAATAGATGCATGGGAATATTACAGCTGTCAAACCAATTAAAACAAAAATATAATTAATTATTAAAATTATTTGATTTGTCGAAATAATCGGATAAAAAAACATCCTCTTAGAATATTGACCAAAATGCATCAAAGTTTCTTTTTCAAAAAAGTTTCTTGCAAGATTTATAAAAATGTTGAACCATTGATTCCATAAATAAAAACCATCCCATATTCCTGAAATAAAAACAAAAATCACAGAACCTGTTAATAATCCAAACAACAATTTATGTTGTGATGAAAAAATAAAAATTAAAAAAATTAATAAATAAAAATTAGGCTTAAGTATTAATACAGACAAAATCATTCCGGAAATAAATGGTTTATTTTTTTTTGCTAAAAAAAATCCAAGAGTTAAAAAAAATAACCATAATACAGAAGGATGACCATTTAAAATAGTATAAAAAAATGGCGGGAATAACATTGATAGAAACAATATTAAATATTTTAATTTATGCAAACGTTTAAATGTGTAAATTATAATAAACACAGATATAGAATATAATGCAATAAATAAAAGTGAACTTAACAAGATCCCCCAAAAAATCGGTAATAAAGAAAATGGAATATAAAAATAATATAAAATTGGAGTATAATGCGGTCTATATACTTTTTCAGTATCTTTTTCTAGAATTATTTTTTTATAAAAATCTATGTCATATAATTTATCTTCTTTTCCATCTATTATTAAGAGGCTGCCATTAGTAAATAATTTAAAATCACTTCCTTTAAATAATCTGCTTATCTTATTATCATTTAATCCAATCTCCAAAGAAAAATAAACAAGCATTAATATAACTATAGCTGTCATAAAAATGAAAAGCAAATTTAGAAATAATTTCTTATTGGATAATTCAATTTTTTCTATCATTTTAAAACCTACAATTAATTTTATTAAAAAAAGTATATTTCTTAATAAAAAAAATGTCAAGCATCTTGATTATATTATAAAAATAGAGTAAAAAATAATTCATAATGAGTAAAAAAATGAAATACAAATATCTATTTGGACCGGTTCCTTCCCGTAGATTAGGAATATCTTTAGGTGTTGATCTGGTGCCTCATAAAACTTGTTCATTAAACTGTATTTATTGTGAATGCGGTAAAACAACAAATTTAACGAATATAAGGAAAGAATATTATCCAATAGATGAAATAATCAAAGAATTAGATTCTTTTTTAAAAGATAATCAACAACTTGATTACATCACATTTTCAGGTGGAGGCGAACCAACACTTAACAATAAATTAGGTGAAATAGTTAAATTCTTAAAAAAAAATTATCCGCAATATAAAACTGCATTATTAACAAACAGCACTTTACTTTACGACAAAAAATTACATAATGAAATTATAGATATTAATATAGTCTTACCGTCACTTGATGCAGTTTTTAATAAATCTTTTAATTTAATTAATCGTCCATGTAATTCAATAAAAAATAAAAAAGTGATTAAAAGCTTAATTAATTTTAGTAAAAAATATAAAGGAAAAATTTGGATAGAAATATTTATTGTTCCCGGAATCAATAACAGTGATAATGAATTAAAATTATTCAAAAAAATATTATATAAAATAAATCCAGATTTGATACAATTAAATTCTCTGGATAGACCTGGTACAGAAAAAACAACAAAAAAAGCAACTTATGATGAATTGAATAGGATTAAAAATTTATTATATCCTTTACCAGTTGAAATAATAGCAAATTTTAATTCAAACACCAGAACAGTATTTGAAAAAAACAATATTGAAAATAAAATTTTATCATTACTTGAAAGAAGACCCTGCACTGTCGAAGATCTTGTTAATATTTCCGGTTTAAATATCAATGAAATAAATAAATTTTTAAAATTACTCATAGACAATAATAAAATATTATTATCTAATCAAAAAAGAGGTATTTTTTATTTGATTAATAAATGATATTTTTTTTTATAAAATATTTAAGTGAATAATTAACAATTGATTTAACTAAAATAATTCATTAAACAAAAAAACAACAAAATCACCTCCTTAAATTCCTAAATATTTAATATTTATTAAAAAATTTGTAAATTTTCTATGTTTAACTCTTTGCCGGGGTTGACAGATCATGTTTTTTGATTTAAAAACCAACCGATTTGTATAAATTGGGAGGAAATTTAAAATTAAAAACTTATTTAAAATAAAAAATATTTATATTATTTTTCTTTTTGTTTTATTTTTTCTACTTTATAATTTAACTATTTCTGCGTATTATCAGAATAAAAAATTAAATAAAATAGAAGAAACAAATAAAATTTTAGAACAAAAATTGATATGGAATGAAGAGCTGAAAACCAAAGTAGTTGAAATGAAAACAAAATGGGATGGAATAGGCGGATATATTGAGGCAACAAAAGAAGATATTGATAAAGGAAATCTTCTTGATATTCAAGAAAAAATCGAAGCTTTACCAAAAGAATATCTGGAAACTATATTTGCTGAAAGAATTATTGAACATGGATTAAATATATATCATTGGATTAATAACTCTTTTGACTATCCTGTAAAATTTCCAAAAAAAAGCTATATAAGTTCTGAGTTTTACCATTTAAGAAAATACCAAGGAAAAATTGTTTATCATACAGCAATTGATATTGTTTGTACAAATGATCATAGAATACTTGCTAGTGCTGATGGAATAGTTCATAATGTCGGTTATAACAGTCTTTTTGGAAAATATGTTGTTATAAAACATGTTATAAATGGTAAATATTATATTACTGAATATGCTCATGCAGATAACATCTATGTTGAAAAAGGACAAAAAGTGAAAAAAGGTGATGTTATTGCATTAATTGGATTAACCGGAAATACTGACGGATATCATTTACATTATGCTATAAAAAGCTGGAATAATAAATTAAAACGCTATATACCAATCAACATGGTTGCCACAACAACCTATGGTTTAAGAATTAAATAATTTGTAAAAAAAAAAAAATAATATTGTTATTCAATATCAAAGTAGTAAAATAATAAAGGATAAGTTTAGAATTTTCTAAGCTTTTTATCAAAACTCCTTTTTTATTATAAACCTCCTTTTTTTAAAAAAAACAGGGCTTAAAGCTCTGTTTTTTATTTATAAAGGTGAAATTTATTATAGTTTTCCTTAATTTGAGTCATATTGAGATGTGTATAAATTTCAGTTGTGATAATACTTTTATGCCCCAGTAATTCTTGAATACTTCTTATATCTGCACCATTTTGAAGTAAATGTGTTGCAAAACTATGCCTTAATGTATGAACAGTAATTTTTTCTTTATCTATTCCGGCTATAATTGCTTTTTCTTTTAAATTTTTCCAGATCCCTTTTCTACTTAATCGATCACCGCGAAAATTTAAAAATAAAGCATTAGTATTTTTTCTTTTTTTTTCTAATAAAGGACGTCCATTTTTAAGATAATTTTTTAATTCAATTAAAGCTCTTTCTCCAACAGGAACATATCTTTCTTTACTTCCTTTTCCAAAAACCTGTAAAATGGTTTCTTTAAAATAAACAGAACCAATATTTAATCCGGAAACTTCAGACACTCGTAATCCACAACTATATACTAATTCAAATAAAGCTCTGTCCCTTATACCTTCAGGTTTTGTGCTGCTAAAAGAATTAATAAATTTCTCAATTTCTTCAACAGTTAAATATTTTGGAAGTCTCTTAACAGTTTTAGGACGGTTTAATAAAAAAGAGGGATTGTCTTTTATAATACCTTCCAGCTTTAAAAATCGTAAAAATATTGAAAGGCTTGATATTTTTCTAATAATTGATTTTGCAATTATTCTTTTACTATACAGCCAGATTAAAAAATCATCTAATATTTCAATATTAAATGCATCATTAATAGAAAATAATTTATCAACTGTTAACAAATATTCTATAAATTGATTTAAATCACTATAATAAGCATTTGTTGTATTCTTTGATAATTTTTTTTCAGTAATAAGATAATCTTTAAATCTATAAACAAAAGATTTTAATTCACTGATTACATCTTTATCATTAATCTTTTGCTCCTTTTTTACTTAAATATTTATCTTTATATTCTTCAATACTATCTGATGATTTTAATGACCTAAGAAAAGCCGGTTCCTCAAGTTTTGATTTACTTACATCAATTCTGTCGGTCTGCAATAGTTTCATGAAATCATTATATGAAATAATCTTATCATCAGATTGTTCAAAATCTTCATCAATATTTTTTTCATGAATTTCTTTATTATCAAATCCTGTTGCTACAATTGTTACTTTTATTTTATCTTCAAGATAATCATCAAATGTTTGCCCAATTATTACTAAAGATTTATCAGAAGTAATATTCTCAATATATTTCATAACTTCATTAAATGTACTTAAAGTCATTCTGGATGATCCTGCAACATTTACTAAAATTGCTTTAGCATTGCTTACAACAAGATCAGGCATCAATGGATTTTCAATAGCCATTGCAGCTGCTTCAAGTGCTGCACTATCACCTTTTGCTATACCAACTCCCATTAATGCTTGTCCTTTATCTTTCATTACAGTATGAATATCTGCAAAGTCGATATTTATCTCTCCGGGATTAATTATAAGATCAGAAATTCCCTGTACACCCTGTCTTAAAACATCATCTGCTCTTTTCCATGCTTCAATTAATGGAATATTAGAATTTCCGTTTAATAATGCTTGATTTGAAATAATAATTAAAGTATCAACATTATCTTTTAATTTTTCAAGACCTTCTTCAGCGATTTTAGCTTTAAACTTTTTCTCAAAATCAAAAGGTGTTGTAACAACTCCAATTGTTAAACAGTTTAGTTCTTTTGAAATCCTGGCAACTACCGGGGCAGCACCTGTACCTGTTCCCCCGCCCATACCGGCAGTAATAAAAACCATATTTGCACCTTTTAAGGTTTCCCGTAAAAAGTCCTCGGATTCTAAAGCTGCTTTTTCACCTACTTCCGGGATTGCGCCGGCTCCTCTTCCGCCTGTTAGTTTCTCTCCAATAACAATTTTACGAGTAGCTCTACAAGATCTTAATGCCTGTTTATCAGTATTAATAGCAATAAATTCTACTCCTCTAATACCGGCATCAATCATTCTATTTATTGAATTACATCCTCCACCACCAACTCCTAAAACAATAATTCTTGTACAGCTAGAATTTTTTTCAAAAAAATCAATATTCATATATTCCCTCCCCTTTTTTAATATAACTCCTAAAAAAATATATTTTCAATAAATTACTAAAATCTATTTAAAAAAATTCATTAAATATATTTTTTAATCCTTTAAAAAATCCTTTTCCGCCTTCATCTCTAATTTTTTTACTCATAAAATTATTTTCTTTATTTATTCTTTCATAACCCCATCGCAATAAACCATTTATAACTGTAAATTCGAATGAATTAATTTTATTGTCAATACCTTCAATTTTTTTTGGAATTCCTTCTCGTGTCTGAACATCAAATACTTCCTGACATACTTCAACAATTCCAGGAATATTAGCTGTCCCGCCTGTCAACACTATACCACCCTGGATCTTATCTAAATGTCCTTTTTCTTTTATGTCATGTTTAATAATTTCAAGCATTTCCTCAACTCTAGGTCTTACAATATGTACCAGATTTTCTCTTGCAAACAATCTTGGTTTTCTACCTCCAATAGATGGAATTTGAATTGTTTCTTTTTTATTTACATAATCAAAATGTGTTACACCGTAAACTAATTTTATTTTATCTGCAGTACTTAAAGATACTTTTAATCCGGCAGCTATATCATTTGAAATTAAATACCCGCCTAATGGATATATTGAATGATAAAATGGCGCACCTTTATAATATATACTTGTCTTTGATGTTTCAGCACCAATATCAATCATTAAAACACCAATTTCTTTTTCATCATCATCAAGAACTGATTTTGATGCAGCTAAATTTTGCAGAACAATATCATAAATTTCTAATCCGCATCTATCAATACATTTAACAACATTTTGAATAGATGAAATTGGTGTAGTTATCATATGGATTTGACATTCCAATCTTGTACCAACCATTCCAATTGGATACCTAATATTCTTCTGTCCATCAACAGTGAAACTCTGCGGTATTATGTGAAGTACTTCTCTGTCCATTGGAATAGCAACTGCTTTTGCTGCTTCTATTACCCTATTTATATCATTTTCATCTATTTCTTTATCTGACCCGGAGATTGCAACAACACCTTTAGAATTTATTGTTTGAATATGCGTACCGGCAATTCCAACAAAAACTCCATTTATCTCTCTTCCGGCCTGTATTTCTGCTTCTTCAACTGCCTGATTTATAGCATTAACTACGGATTCTAAATTTATTATTACTCCGCTTCTTATTCCACCTTTAGTTTCAACGTTACCCACACCCATAATATAAATATTGCCATAATCATCTAACTCTGAAATTGCAACAGAAACTTTACTTGACCCTATATCTAATGCAACTATTAGATCAAGATTTTTTTCTTTCAATTTTTTTACCTCAACTTCATTAATAATTTTGCTATATAATCATTCTTACTTATTACATAACAACAAAACCACTGCCTGTAAATAATAAACTACTATTATTATAATCTTTTCTTTTTAAAAGTAAAACACAGGTTAATGCTCTATTTATAGAATCGACATTTATTTTATTTTTTAAATATACCTTTTGACTCATTGTTTTAAAATATAAAATATAATCTACTCCATTAAGTTTATTTTCATAAAGCTCAATTTGTGACAAACTATTATATAAATCCAGTTGTTTTAATTTTAAGTGTGTCAAAAGGGCAATTATTTCTTTATATTTACCCTTTATTCTAACACCGTATTTTATATTATTTCTAATATTAAATATCAACAAAGGAATATTTAAAATATTATTATCTGCTTCCTTAAACACAATACCCTGCTCATCAATATAATATATATTTCCATTACTTCCAACAATCTTAGCTATAGGTTTTCTGATTTTCATATTGATCACTAATGTATCAGGATATTTCCGGTTTATTTTATATTCTTTCAAATAAATATGTTTTGATAATTCATTATTCATTTTTTCAATATTATATTCCCATATAGATCGTAAAGGATAAATTTTTAGAAAACTCAACAATTTATTTTTATCAATATTAAAATCTTTTTTTATTTCAATATGTTTAACTAAAAAAAAAGATCTTCCCATAAAAAGAAAAAACAATATTCCTATAAAAATTATTATTATGATACTTAAAATTATTACTGTTTTACTTTTCATTTAATAAAACCTATTTAAATATTATTATCTTTAAATTGTACATCATGCTTTGAAATATATGAAATATTCATTAAAACGCCTATTGAAAACATAAAAATCACTAAAGAAGTTCCTCCTGAACTTACAAATGGCAATGTTATCCCGGTAGAAGGTAAAATACCAATAACAACTCCAATATTAACCATTGCCTGAAAAAATATTAAAGTAGTAATACCGCAAGCCATTATATATGAAAAACTGTCATTTGTCCTTTTAGCAATATTAAAACCTACAAAAGCCAGTATTGTATATAAAACTAAAATTATTGATGTTATAAAAACGCCTCCTTCTTCAGCTATTATTGCATAAATATAATCATTATGTGCTTCAGGAAGAGCAAAATATTTTTGTGAGGATTCACCAATTCCTTTACCAAACCATTTACCAATTGCAAAACATTTCATTGATTGTAAATAATGCCAGCCTGAGTCTAAAGGATCTTCCCAGGGATTTATAAATGCAAATAATCTTTTTAACCTGTATGGGGCAAAAAATATCATTAGTGCTGAGCCTAATGCACCGGCACCAATAAGCATAAAAAATGTAGCTAACCTCATTCCTGCTAAAAATAAAATAATCAATGAAACAAAAATTATTAAAAATGTAGTTGAAAAATCATTTTCAATAAAAATCAATAAACTAATAAATCCTACAATTATTAAAGGCGGTAATATCCCTTTATAAAAATCTTTTATGAATTCTTTTTTATTTGATAATATTGAACTTAGATAAAAAACTATCATTAATTTAGCAATTTCTGAAGGTTGAAATTGAAAACCGCTTATTGCTATCCATCTCCTTGCTCCGCCTACTTCTTTTCCTATTTTTGGAATTAAAGTAACAATTAAAAGAATAGTTGTAAAAATAACTATTGCTTTAATATATTTCTTATAAAATCTATGGTCAATCAAAACTCCGCATATAAAAGCAAAAATCCCGAAAATTGTGTAAATACCCTGTTTAATAACAAAATAAAATTGATTATCATGATACCTTACTGCTGAAGGCTGACTGGCACTATACAAAAAACCGAAACCAATACCTATTAAAAGAATAACACATGCTAAAAGAGTTATCTCTATTGTGGGTTTAGTAATTTGTAATTTATTCATTTTTTCTTCAATCATTTTTTTTCATTTTTTTCAATCATTATATTTTACTATTCTATTTTATTATATAAAATTATTATCTTAACTTTAATGAACCTAAGGCAATTACTGCTAAAAAACCGCCAATAATCCAAAACCTTGCTATTATTTTTGATTCTTCCCATCCCTTTAATTCAAAATGATGATGCAATGGCGCCATTAAAAAAAATCTCTTTTTTGTTGCTTTATAGTATAACACTTGAATAATAACAGAAATTGTTTCTGCAACAAATACTCCCCCGCTTATTACTAACAATAACTCCTGTTTTATCATAAGAGCCATAGTACCAATGATACCTCCAAAACAAAGTGAACCGGTATCTCCCATAAATATTTGTGCAGGATGAGAATTAAACCATAAAAACCCACAAAGTCCGCCGATTAAAGCAAAACAATAAACTAATAATTCTTGTGATAAAGGCAAAAAATCAAGATATAAATATTTTGCAAATGTTTCATGACCTGTTAAATACGATAAAACCCCAAAAGTTGACGCAACTGCAATTAACAAACCAGAAGCTAAACCATCAAGACCATCTGTAATATTTACAGCATTAGAGCTTGCTACTATAATAAATGTTCCAAATGAAACGTAAATAATCCCGCCTAAATAAATTTCATAATTTTTAGAAAAAGGAATATTAACATATGCAAAATCTTTTCCTAATATTAGATATATTGCAATTGAAATAATTGCTGCAGCTAATATTTGAGAAATCAATTTAATTTTAGCATGCAAACCATCAGGTGTTTTTTTACTGACTTTTAAATAATCATCCAAAAAACCAATAATTGCAAAAGTTACTGTTGCAAATACTATGATCCATATATATAAATTTGAAAAATTTCCAGATATTAAAAGACTAAAAAGAATAGAAACAATTACTAAAAATCCTCCCATTGTAGGTATTCCCAATTTATTGACTTGATGAGATTTAGGACCATAATCTCTGATTATTTGATTTGCTTTCCACTTTCTAAGAAATTTAATAAAAATTGGGAAAAAAATAACACATAAAGTGAATGTTAATATGAATGCTATTACCGATCTAAATGTTATATAACCAAATACATTAAAAAAAGTGAACTTTTTTGATAATTGAAAAACAAGATGATATAGCATTCCCCCCCCTAAATGTCTCTAATAACTAAAAAAAATTAAATCAATCTTTTTTTATATATATTGTCTCAATGTTATTTAAAGGAACTGGGTTCAAATTATTTTTATTTATATAATCATAAACATAATAAGGATTTGTTAAAGTTGTTATTTCAATTTTTTGTCTTTCTATTTCCATCTCTAAATCCTTAATATTTTCCTGTATGCCATATAACTCTTCTCTTGAACTTTTTATTCCTAAATTAACAAATACACTTCCTAAAAAAATAGCTGCCAGTAAAATTGTCGAAATAATAATAATTACATTAGAATAATTCATAATTTTTCTATTATCCTTAATTTTGAAGATCTTGAAGCCGGATTATTTTCAATTTCTTCATCTGTAGGTCTTATCATTCTTGCTACCCAGTTTATCTCTCTTTTTTTTCCGCATGTACAAATAGGCGCCTCTGCAGGGCACACACATTCTTTATACAAATCATTAAAGAATTTTTTTACAATTCTATCTTCAAGAGAATGAAAGGTTATAACTCCTAACCTTCCGCCTTTTTTAATCAAAGATAAAACATTCGGTAATCCATTTTCAATATTCTCTAACTCATTATTAGCAAAAATTCTTAATGCTTGAAAGCATTTTGTTGCAGGATGAATATTCTTTTTACGAAATCTAACCGGTACTGCGCTTTCAATTATTTCACCAAGTTGATTCGAATACTCGATAGTTTCTTTTTCTCTCTGTTTAACAATTTTACTTGCAATATTTTTTGAAAATCTCTCTTCACCATATTTAAAAAAAATATTAGTTAACTCTTTTTCAGAGTATGTATTTATTATTTCATAAACACTTATACTCTCCTGGTCAAGTCTCATATCCAATTTTTCTTTTTTAGAAAAACTAAAACCTAATTTACTTCCTTTATAATGATAAATTGAAATTCCAAGATCGATCAAAGCCGAATCGAATAATTTTCCTCCTTCCTTAAAAATTGTTTGTGAAACATCTTTAAAATTCACATTAAAACCAAAAAATCTGTTGCGAAATATTGACAAACGGTTTCTTGCAATCTTTAAAATCTCAGAATGCCTGTCTAAACCATAAACAGCAATGCCAGGAAACCGTGTCAATATCTCCTCAGAATGGCCACCTTCACCTAATGTACAATCTAAAAAAAGTTTATCACTTTTTTTAATTAAATAATGAATTACCTCATTAACCATTATAGGCGTATGAAAATGGCTTTTACAAATAATTCCCCCCCCAGATACAAGATGATCACTT
This sequence comes from uncultured Spirochaetales bacterium, assembly GCA_964646595.1. GTDB lineage: Bacteria > Spirochaetota > GWE2-31-10 > GWE2-31-10 > JAFGQB01 > CAZYID01. The sequence goes on from CAZYID010000025.1 coordinate 15,499, forward strand.
TATCATAAAAACTTTATAACTTACCCAATTCTTCAAAAATTTCAATTCCAACATCTTCTGCATTTTGATTTTCAGAATTAAAAACATCAACATTCCATAATTCTATTACAGTATTCATACCTAAAAAAATACACTCTTTTTTTAAATCTGCAAAATCACGCAAGCTTTGTGGAATTGCTATCCTGCCATTTTTATCAATAGCAATTTCTCGTGCAGGTGATATAAATCTTCTATACAACCACCTGGTTTTTTCATTATATATACTTAATTTATCTTTTAATTCTGAAACTGTTTTCGCCCAATCTTCAGGTGAATATATCAATAAACTTTTGTCTTTACCCATTCCCTTTGTAATCCAAATAACATCTCCACTTAAAATTGATCTTAATTTAGCTGGAAATGCAATTCTGCCCTTTTCATCGAGTGTATTAAAATATTCACCAGAAAAATACTCGTTCATTTTTACCACTTTATAACACTTTTTCCCACAGGTAAATATATTACATTTTCCATCTATTTGTCAAATAAAATGATAAAAAAAGTGTAAATTTAATCATTTTTTTTAAATATTAGTCGAATTTGAGCAAATTTAAAGTATTTCTACTTAATGTATATTAAGTAGTTTTTTAAAACTATATTTTTAATTGTATTTTATTAATTATGTGAATTTTTGTGGGAGAATAATTTTAAGTGTCAAAATTTTAATGAAAGTATGAAAAACCGCGAGAGATTTTATAAAGGATTTTTGAGTTTTTATATTAATATATATATAGAAACTTAAAAATAAGGAAATTAAGGAGGATAAGTGCTTATATAAAGATTTAACAGAAACAATCATTGGTATAGCGATTGAAATACATAAAGAATTAGGTCCTGAATTATTAAAAAATACTTATAAACAATGCTTAACTTATGAGTTAAAAAAAGCAAATTTAATTGTAAATTAATAAAATATTATTGTATATTAATTTATAAATTCAATAATTGAGGTTGATATAACATGAAAAAATATTATATATTTATTTTTTTTATTCTTATTGTTTTTTTCCTTAATGCAGAATCATTAAAAGATGCAGAATCTCTTTTTACACAAGCCCAGTCACTTTATAACAATAATAATTATAAAGAAGCAATAAAAACATTTAATAAAGCTCTGTCCCTTTATGAAAAAATTCAACCTGAAAATAATTTTAAAAAGGCTTATATAAACATCTTGCTTGGCGCTTCGTATTTCAAATTAAATGAATTGGATAATTCAATAAAATATTATGAAGAGTCTATAAGCATTCTAAAAAAGAATAATGATAAAAAAAATTTATTAAATGCAATAAACGCAATATCAAATACTTATCTTGTGCAAAAAAACTATGAAAAGATTATTGAATATTATAAGCTTGCAGTTTTAATTTATGATGAAATGAATAAGCCGGATAAAAAAGTGATTTATCTGTCATACATTGGTAATTACTATTATAATTTAAAAAAAAATGAGGAATCCGTTGAGTATTATTTAAAAGCAATTGATATTTATAAGCAGATTAAAAATGACCGGGAAATTTTCAATAATCTCAATAATATTGGGAGAGTTTATTTTTATTCAAATGACAAATCAAAAGCCGTTGAATACTATGAGAAGGCTTATGAAATCGGAAAAAAATTTTTATCAAAAAAAGAAATTTTACCATATATCAATAATATAGCTACTATATCACAGGAAGTTAAAAATTATGATAAAGCAGTAAAATATTTTCTTATAATTTCAGAGATCAATAGAACCAATAAAAATAGAAACGATTTATACATAGTTTATAATAATATAGGAATAAATTATGATTTGAGTAGAAAAAAAGATCTTGCATTAAACTATTATAAACTAGCCTATGAAACAGGTAAGAATTTCGTTGATGAAAAAAGTTTAATTGATACTTTAAATAAGATCACCTCTACTGCTTATGATATTGAGGATTATAAAACCTGCAATGAAAATTATTTTAAACTTGTTGAAATATATGTGAAAAACAAGTCTTTGAAGGAATTAGCGGATACTTATAATAGTATAGGGGTTGTATATTACAATATAAAAAACTATGATATTGCATTGTCTTATATTACAAAAGCAGAAAAAATTGCACTGGGAATTAAGAATGAGGATCAAATTGCAGATATTAATTTTAACTATGGAAATATTTATTATTCAATAAAAAAATATAATGATTCAATAACATACCTTAAGAAATTTTTCGAGTCGAATACAAAATCAAAAAAAGAAAGTAATATAATAAATACCTTAAGTATTATTGGCTCCTGTTATTATTATTTAAATGATTTTGATAATTCTAATAAATACTATGCTCAAGCTGAAAAGTTAGCAAATGATTATGCAGAAGAGGAATGCCTTCTTATCATTTATGAAAATTATGCAGAACTTTTTAATAAAATGTGGGATCATGGTAAAGTCATGGAATATTATGATAAAGCATTAATACTATCGGACAAACTGAATAAAAAAGATCGTTATGCGATAATTCTAAATAATTTTGGAGCCTTATATGCAGATATGGAGGATTATAACAAAGCAATTGAGTATTATACAAAAGCTATGGAAATAAATACAGCAATTAGTAGAGATCAAGAAGCAGCAAAGCAAAACGGGAATATTGGACAAGTATATTATTTAATGAGCGAATTCGATAAAGCTCTTATCTATATACAAAAGAGTTTAAAATATTTTGAACAATCAGATGATAAAGAACTCTATGCTTACTCGCTGAATAATACAGGTGAGTTATATAGGATGTGGGGAAAATACGATAAAGCTCTTGAATATTATAATAATGCATTAAAAATTGCTCAAAAATTAAATTCAAAGAATTTATATGCAACATTATATAATAATTTTGGAATGCTTTATAAAACGTTAGAGGAATATGATAAAGCTTTTGATTATTTTAATAAAGCGCTTGTCATAAATAAAGAAGAATTAAATAAGGATTTAATTGCTATTAATTTAAGTAATATTGGTGAAACATACAGGCTTATTGGTCTCTATAAAGATGATATTAAATTTTTATATGATGCTGAAAAATATTTTAATGAAGCTCTTAAAATAGATATAGAACTTGGGAATAAATCTAAAATAGCAAAAAGGCTAAACGGTATTGCCTTGCTTAATACAGGAGTTAAAAATTACACTAAATCGATTGAATATTTAAATATAGCACTGAAATATGCTGATGCTTCTAATAAAGTGGATATTTCAAATTATTATCATAACTTAGGCTACAATTTTATTTTCTTAAAGCAGTATAAAAAAGCTGAAGATTATTTGAAGAAATCGATTGAAATCAAAGAGGAATTAAGATTAACCGCTAAAGGTAGTACAAGAATGGACTATCTTGCATCCCAGATATCGAGTTATCAACTATTAATTTTTGTTTATACTTTGACAAATAAGCCGACAAAAGCACTTGAAGCGGCAGAATTTTCACGAGCAAAATACCTTGCCGAAAGAGTTTCAAAAAAGTTATTGAAGGAGTTGAAATATCCTAGCGCTGACAAAATTATTAAATATATCGATAAGGATACGATTGTTATAAGTTTTTCAAATGTTAATAAAACTTTATTTCCTATACGCCTCATATTAACAACCGGAAAAGCGATTATTAAAGAATTAGATAAAAACATACCAGAATTAAATGAAAAAGAAATCGGAGACATCGAGATTATTAATCAAAAATCACGGGGAATAAGAAAAATAAAAAGAGATAAAAATGAAGAAAAGGTTATTGATAATAATAATATAGCGTTTTATGATAATTTAAGTAATTTGATTTATTATTATCGATCACTTTTATCAAATCCTGATATAAATTTTAAGGAAAATAATAAAGCAAATAAGATATCCAGAGTACTTTATGACTATTTACTTGGAGATTTAAAAGATTTAATAAAAAATAAAAAAAAGATAATAATAATTCCGGATAATATTTTAGGATTACTACCCTTTGAAACATTAATAGATGAAAATGGCAGTTATCTTATTGAAAATCATGATATTAAATATACTCAATCTTTTACAATATTAAACATGATTAAAGAACGAAAATACAATGATATAAATAAATTGCCGATTATTGCATTCGGCGGAGCAGTTTATGATGATAAATCTTATAAGGCTGAAATATCTCTTAATGAAAAAGAATACGATAAATTGATTAAAGATTCGATTGCTTTACTGGAAAGAGGAGGTAAAAAAACAGATATTTATGATATTTTAAAAAATTCAAATTGGCAAAATTTACCCGGTACATTGATGGAAATAAAATCAATTAATAATATTTTTAAAAACGGTGAGTTTTATACTGGAGATAAGGTTAATGAAGAAAATATTAAGAATCTATCTAAAGCGGGCATATTAAAAAAATATAAAATGATTCATTTTGCAACTCATGGTCTTGTGACTCCTGATTATCCTGAACTATCAGCTTTAGTTTTGTCCATTTCGAAAAAAATAAATGATAAAGAAGATGGATATCTACAGGCAGGAGAGATTGCTGATCTTGATTTAAATGTTGATTTTGTAAATTTATCTGCATGTGAAACAGGTCTGGGAAAGATCTATGGAGGAGAGGGTATTGTCGGATTACCTCAGGCTTTTATTTTAGCAGGTGCAAACAATATATCTGTTTCTTTATGGGAAGTAGCTGATAAATCAACGATGATATTCATGACCGAGTTTTACAAGTTGATAAATGAAAAGAAAATAAGTTATTCTGAAGCCGCATCACAAGTTAAAAGAATGTTCATTAAGGATAAGAAATTTTTTAATCCATTTTTTTGGGCGCCTTTTGTCCTTTATGGAAAATAATTCCATATTTTTAAAAACTAATATTTAAACTAAATTAAAATAGCAATATAAAGGATATAAAAATGCAAATTCAATATAATCAAGATATTCAACATTTTAAACAATCAGATATTAGAAGAATGACATTAGAATGCAACAAATATACTGACGGGATTAATCTCAGCCAGGGCATTTGTGATTTACCGCTTTCACCAATACTGGCAGATCATGTAAATCAGGCTGTTAAAGACGGTTATAATATTTATACAAGATATGATGGAATTGATGAATTAAGAGAGCAAATCAGCCGTAAAATGAACAATTTTAATAGTATCGCTTATAATCCTCAGAATGAAATAGTAGTCACATCAGGGACAAGTGCAGCTTTCTTTTTAACTCTTTTTTCAATAAAATCAGAGCTTGATGAAATAATACTTTTTCAGCCTTTTTATGGTTATCATTATAATACTATTAAAGCTCTTGGGATGAAACCTGTTATTATTAATATGGATTCTGAAAACAACTGGTCTATAGATTTTGATGAATTACTGCAAAAAATCACTAACAACACAAGAGCTATTGTCATTAATACTCCCTCAAATCCAACAGGTAAAGTTTTTTCAGAAGATGAGATAAAAAAACTTGGAAAAATTGCAAAAAGTAATAACATACTTCTTATCACAGATGAAATATATGAATACATAACCTATGATAATATTAAACATATAAGTCCTGCATCAATTGATGATATTAAAGAAAATGTTGTTACAATTGGGGGATTTTCAAAGACATTTAGTATTACAGGCTGGCGAATCGCTTATATTTGCGGTAACAGTGATTTTATTAAAAAAATTGGAATATTAAATGATCTGTTTTACATTTGCGCACCAGCTCCATTACAAAAAGCTGTTTCTCAAGGATTAGCAAACATTGCTCCTTCTTTTTATAAAGAGATGAAAGATTACTACCAAAAAAATCGTGATTTGTTAGTAAATACACTTTTACAAAAAAATATTAAAGTGTACATACCTCAAGGAGCATATTACTTATTGGCTGACTTTACCTCATTAGGTTATAAAGACGGCTATGAAGTTTCTGATGAAATTTTAAAAACAACAAGTATTGCAACAGTTCCGGGCGTATCTTTTTATGAAAACAATAAATATGATGGAAATAAACTAATTAGATTTTGCTTTGCAAAAGAATATGACATATTAAATAAAGCTTGTGAAAGATTAAAAAAAATATAAGTAAAACAAGCTCTGTCCCCATTAGGAGTTCAATCTCTCTTTAAAAAATGACAGGATTTTAATCATTCCTAATGAAACAATAATTGTTTCTCCAACAATAGCTCC
>CAZYID010000026.1:0-2693 GCA_964646595.1 uncultured Spirochaetales bacterium
TAAAACAAATTGATAAAGATATTAATATTTTTAAAAAAAATGGCGAACTAATTAAATTTTAAAATTAATAATATTTTAAATTTTTGAAGATCCTCATGATTTTATTTCTCAACAAATCTTTATTGATTTTGAAGATTTATATCTTTTTCATTTGAAACCAAAGTATCCGAGAGCCTTAGCCATTCAATATAATATTTACTAAATAATACTTTATGGTTTATTTGAGAAAGCCTGTTAGAATCCAATGAATCATAAACTTGAATCAAATCATTCAAGGAAGAGCGTCCCTGATTATACTGCCTTAATTCACCGCTAACTATTTTTTGTGATAATTCAATTTTTTGATTAGACAATTCAAGCAATGCTTTTTCGTTTTGTATTTTCCGAGAAAGAATGTTAAAATCAATCCAAAAATCATGTATTTTGTTTTTTTGATTTAATATTTTTTTATCTTTTTCAATCTTTTTATTTTTAAAATTTGCAAAAGTACCAATCTGTGGTATAGAAAAATCCATGGTTATTCCAAGATCAAATATGTGAGATTCGGTTGGATCAATCAATTCTTTATACTCTCTTTGAAATGTAAATCCCCCATATAATTTTGCCGAAGGCAAAAGATCATCCACGGCTAAAGCTAAAGACCAGCTATTTGTTTTATTTACTAAATTCATCATTTGAGAAGTTCTGCTTTCTTTTTTAAAGGATTCATATGTTTCTTCTACATCTGTACTAAAATTATTAAAAAAAGAACTAAAATCCGGAATAACATCTGATGTGCTGTCACCAGGAGAAATAAGTTCTTTTATCTGAAGTAAAAAATTATTATAATCTAATTGTTTCTGTAATAATTGTTCTTTTTTTGTAACAACCTGGAGTTCTGTTTTTTGAACATCAACCGGTAAAGCTATATTATATTGCAGTTTATTTTCCATATTTTTTAACAAAGATAGACTTTCCTGTAATGCTTTTTCTGCAAATTGTAAATTTTCATAGGCAGAATACCAGTCAATAAATAATACTATTAATGATGCAAGATATTCTTCATAAGATTCTACGACTTGAAAATATGCAATTTGTTTTTCAAAACCAGCGATTATACTTTTAAATCTAGCAGTATTTCCAAAAGCATTTTTAGCAATTGATTGTTCAAATTTAAAACCAAGAGAATGAGTAATATTGTCATTATTATCAACTAAAATAGAATAGTCTCCGGATATTTTTGTCCCTGTATGAGAAAACAACTTTGAAAGCCCAACTCCTACTTTTAATTGTATATTTTCGTCAATATTTTCATTATATCTTATCTGATCTTCAGTTAAATCTTTATACATTAATTTAGATTCGGTTAACACGGACAATAATAATTCTCCCGGAGGATCCTTTAATCTTTCCTGATAAACAAGCTGAAGTTCAGCCATGAGAATTTCCTGAAAATGACTGTTTTTTATTACTGATTTAATGAATTCATTTAATGTAATTTTATTAATTTCATTTTCCTGGCTATTAACAAAGACTACTGATGAAATAATAAAAATGAATACTAAAAATGCAGTCAAATATTTATTCATTGCTTATACTCTTTTTTTTAAATTTTAGTAATACTTCCTTCATAGTACAATATAAAGACGGTACTAAAAGTAACGTGATTACTGTACCAAATATTAATCCCCATGCCATAGTTAACATCATATCTGCCAGCATTGAATCATAACCAAAAAGACCATAAGCAGTTGGTAATAAACCGGCAACAGTAGTTACTGTTGTTAACAGAACAGCTCTTAATCTAGTTTTAGATATATCAGCAATTATTTCATGCGGGTTACCATGATTTGCTCTCTTAGGATATTCTTCTTCAAGTTTTGCCAAAAGAATAATCGAATCATTAACAACAACTCCGGCTAACCCCAGAGCCCCGATTATAGAAAAGAAACCATAAACCATAATACCATGTAATTGCAAAAATATAATAATGCCTACTCCGCCAATTGGAATTGCCAGCATAATGATAAAAGGTTTAAATACAGAATTCAATGTCAATGCTAAAATAATATAAATTAAAAAAATTACAAGTATAATTGCAAAAGCAAAATCTCCTCCAGCTTCTCGAGTATCAGCAATTTCTCCGGCAAATTCTAAATGTGCTGTTGGATATTTTTTCATTAATTCAGGAAATAAATATGTTTCAAGATGAACAGCAATTTCTAAAGGAGTCATTTTTTCAGGAAGATTAATTTGCTCTAAAATAATCTGTTTTTCTTCTTCTTTCATGCTTTCCTGATTATTTTTTCTTTTTATATTTGAAGCAGTTCTTGGATTATTTGGTATTTGTTTTGCATTGTTACTGTTTTGCTTGTTTTTTTTCTTCTCTTTTAAATCAGCATAAACATGAAGTGTTCTTTTCCCGTCTAAACGTGAAATTGTTTGAGGTGCATTGCTTTTTGTTACATCAACGATTTTATTAAACGGAACAAGGTATTGACTGTTGTTTTGAACAGGCAGATCAAGAAGAGAATCAATATTTTTTTTTGTTGATTCTGTTACCGTAACAATGACCTCAATATCTTTACCTGCTCTTGATATATCATAAACATTATTTCCCTCGAGAATAGTTCTTAATGTTGTAGCAATACTGTCTGCAGATACCCCTAAACGCTGAATAAGATCTCTTTTTAAAGAAATTTTATATTCCGGAT
>CAZYID010000026.1:2793-9417 GCA_964646595.1 uncultured Spirochaetales bacterium
GCAATTATTTCTTTACCTAAATATGGAATAAAAACATCTTCTACTTCTCTTACCATCTTTTCTGTTTCATATTTTAATGTATCTTTTGGAGCAGCTCCTGATAAGAACAAAACCGTAGTCTCTTCCCTGGGGAACAAAGTAAATTTCATTTTAGTTTTAAATACCCATACAGAATAAATTATTAATCCAAAAAATATTAGATATAACAACCATTTAAAACATAGAACTTTTTTCAAAAAATCACCAAAAAAATTTTCTACTTTTATAAACCAATGAGCCTTACGCGTAATATTATTTTCTTTTTTCTTCTTTAAATAATGTTTTTCAATTAAAGGAAGTGTCCCTAGAGAAAAAACAACCTTAACCCATCTTGGAACACTATAATTTAAATGTGACGGAAGAATAAATATTGCTTCAAATAAACTGGCTCCAAGCATAATGAAAATAACTGGAGGGATATATTCTGTCATTCTTGCAAATCTTCCTTGAAAAAAGAATAACGGAATAAAAGCAACACAAGTTGTTGTAATACTCGCAACAATCGGGAGTAATACAGCTGAAGTACCTTTAACTACTGCTTCAGCTTTAGGTGTTCCTTCACTAATTAATCGGGAAACATTTTCTGCTACAACAATGGCATCATCAACAATCATTCCCATAACAATAATTACTGCTGCTAAAGTTATGTTATTAATTGTATGCCCCATTAATGAAGCAATAATCATTGTAGCTCCAAATGTAAACGGGATTCCCATAGCAACCCAAACTGCACTTTTAGCATCAAGAAACACAAAAAGTATTATAAGGATAAGAATAAATCCAAACAGTCCATTCATAGCAATTAAAGATAAACGATTACGCACATCAATGGATGCATCATCCATAATTGCTAATTTAATCCCTTTATCCTTAAAAACGTTTTCATTATATTCTTCAGCAACAGCAAGAACTTCTTCAATAGCTTCAATAATACCTACTGACACTGTTTTTGTTACATTTACTCTAATTGCTTCACATCCATTAACCTTTAAAATTCTTCCCTGCTTTTCAAATGTTTCAATAACATTTGCTACATCCTTTAATCGAAAAGAATTTCCCTCAAAATCTGATCGGATTATAATATTTTTAATATCTTCCAGATTATTTAATTCTGCATCAAGTCTAACTTTAGTTGATTGATCGTCATCTAATGATCCAAGAGGTTTTTTTATATTATTTTTTTGAATTTCTGAAATAACCTGTGAAAGAGAAATATTATAATATTTTAATTTATCAGGCTGTATTTGAATTTCAATAAAATGATCTAAATATCCTGAAATACCTACATCACTAATTGAAGGAAGTTGAAAAAGCTTATCTTCTAAAATATCTATATAAGTTTGAAGATTTATTCTCTGTTCAAGACTCATTATATCTACATTATCATAATAAATCATCAGATCAACAATTGCAAAATTTGAAGACTTAAACTGTCTTACTCTTGGATCATTTTCTACATCACTGGGCAATCTAACTGCACTTACTGCATCTTTTATTTCCTGAACAACTTCATCTTGATTAGCATTATTAGGATAAAGTTCAAGCCTTACTGAACTGGATCCCTCTCCGGAACTGCTTGATATTTGTTTGATACCATCAATTCCTTCAAGAGCTTCTTCTATTTCCTTTGTTATAAAGTATTCTGTTTCTTCAGCAGTTGCGCCGGGATAATTAGTAGAAACATGAACAAAAGCAGCAGTAATATTTGGCATTGCTTCTTTATTTGTTCTGTTCCAAAAAAAAATCGCACCAACAAATACGATTAAAACAAAAAAATTAGTTAAAATATGTTTATTTAAAATATAGTGAACAAATTTCTGCAGCATATATTTTCTTTTATTATTAATTTTATAATGTATTTAAACCCAGGAAAAATCTATTATTTTTATTAAATAATGTTCTTTAATTTTTACTAATTTTAAATAACATTAATTCATATTACTTTCAAATTAATTACAATAAAAACACATAAATATTAAATACATTTAAGCTTTATAAATAAATAATGTTATAATTATCTTGAATTATTGTCTTTAATTCCTAAGAGGTGAAAAAATCTTTTTATAAAAAAAAGTTAATCCGCATATTTATTATAAATTTTAATAAATTCTTTTTCGTTATCTAAAAACACATCAACTACATCAGGATCAAAATGTTTTGCTCTCTGGTTAATAATATATTCTTTTGCTTTACTATGTGCCCAGGCTTTTTTATAAACTCTATCACTAATTAATGCATCATAAGCGTCACACAAAGCAACAATTCTTCCGGAAATCGGAATTTCATCTTTTTTTAATCCTAAAGGATATCCTTTCCCGTCATATCTTTCATGATGATAATAAATAATATCACTTGCAGTTTTAAAAAATAAACTTTCACCTAAAATATCTATTGCAAAATCTATTGTTTTTTTGCCTATTGATACATGAGTTCTCATTACTTCTAATTCTTCAGGAGTTAAACTTCCTTTTTTTAAAAGTATACCATCCGGAATTCCAACTTTTCCTATATCATGTAAAGGACTTGTTTCATATATAAGATGAATTATTGGTTCATTCAGTATGTCTTTATACTTATTTAATTCAAAAAGACCTTCAGCGATTATTCTTGCATATTCCTGAGTCCTGGAAATATGCATCCCGGTTAAATGATCTCTGCTTTCTGCAAGACTAGCAAGACTTAAAATCAAAGCTTTTCTTGTCTGATAAAGTTCTGATGTACGCTCTATAACTCTTTGTTCCAGGGTTTTTGCATAATTTTCTGCTTCCCTTCTGCGTTCAGCTAATTCAATATGTAAATTTATCCTCATTATCAATTCATTGGCATCAAAAGGTTTACAAATATAATCAACACAACCGGCTTCAAATCCTTTTTGAATATTATCACTCTCTGCCATTCCTGTTATAAAAATTATAGGGAAATCTTTATACTCTTTTTTACTTTTAATTATTTTTGCAGTATCAAAACCATTTTCATTATTAAGATTAACATCTAATAACATTAAATCATATTCATTTTTGCTGCGAAAAAGTTCTTTTTGTGCTTCTTTCCCTCCTGAAAAAGTTTTAACTTTATATAAATTTAAAGCTAAAAATCTTTCAAGAAAACTTCTAATTGAAGCTTCATCATCAACAATTATAATTTTATAAAATTGTTTCAATTTTTTTCCCTAACTATATTTTTTTATTGATTTTTTTATTTATAATATTTATACAATGCCTTTTAAAAACTTGCTTCTAAGTTCAGGATCAAACTTCTCTATAGAATATCTTAACATAGTTCTTGGCATTTTTTTATAAAATTTTAACAAAAAATTTTTTTCTTTACTAAAATTCCTATTTCCAACCTCTCTTAACATCCATCCTACAGCTTTATGGATCAAATCATGTTTATGGTTTATTAAAATTTCAGCAATATTTAATGTGTCATTAAAATCATTATTTCTAATAAAATAAAATGTAGAAAGAATTGCTATTCTTTGGGTCCATAAATGATCTGTTTTTGCAAATTCGTATAAAATTTTTCTATCCTTTTTAAAATTATATAAAAAATCACCTAATATTTTACTCGCAGAAAGATCAACAAGATCCCAGTTATTTATATAGTCAAAATTCTTTTTATATAATTCAACAATTTCATCCTTTGTTTTTTCATCTTTTGCATATTCATATTTTGAAATAAGTAAAAACAATGAAATAAGTCTATATTCATGTATTTCGGAATGAAGCAATGAAATTATTTCAGTATAACTAATTTCTTTATAATATTTTTTAGTAATTTTTCTTTGATCAGGAACAACAACTCCAATAAACTTATCTCCTTCCCCGTATTCTCCGGGCCCTGTTTTAAAAAAACGAGATAATAATAGAGCTTTTTCTTTTTTTGCACATTTTTTTAATTCATTTTTAATGTTTTCTAATACATTCATTATTAATCCTTATCTTTCTTTGTTTTTCCTAATTTTATTTTTTAAATTTTCACTAAATTTTTTCATTAGTTCTAACTGATTATTATCCAAATCTGTATTTAAATCTTTGATTAACTTACCCGAATCCGGTAATAATAATTTTGGATCCAGTTCAAATAAAGGAATAATAATAAAAGGTCTTATATAAATATCAGGATCCGGAATAACCATTCTTTCATTATTAAACACCATTTCACCAAATAATAAAAGATCTAAGTCAATAGTCCTGGAAGAATATTTATCTTTGTCCTGTTCCCTATGTAATTCTTTTTCTATTTTTTTAAGAACATTATATTTTAATTGTTCAGGAGAAAAATTAGTACTAATTTGCCATACACCATTTAAAAAATAATTTATTTTTTTATTTTGAAGTGGTTTTGTTTTATAAAACGAGGAAATTCCTGTTACTTTAACTAATTCTATTAATAAATCAAGTGCTTTTTCAATATTTTCCTCAGGATTAATATTACTTCCAACACCAATATAAGCCTTAGTCATTTTTATATCTAGTGATTTCTACTGCAACAGATTTTGCAAATCTTAATGCGCCTGGTTTATCTAAAATTACATCAACTCTTTTAACGCCATCATGTCCCAGACAAATATTTGCAATCTCTTCTGCTAATTTTTCAATAAGAAAAAAAGAAGAGTTTTCAACAAATCCAATAATTTCCTTTTTTAAAACCTTATAATCTACTGCATCATTTATATTGTCTGTTTTACAGGCTTTTTTAAAATCAGCATAAAGAGTTAAATTTAATTGCACATCCTGTTTTTCCCGTCTTTCATCTTCATTAATCCCGATTATACATCGTATAGATAATTCTCTAATATGAATTTTATCTGACTTTTTTTCATTATTCATTAATAACCTGCTTGACTATAAATTTTTATTTTTTATAATAAAATTTATTAATTGTTTTGTAAATAAATTCTGGATTATCAGTAATAATAATATCAGAAAATTTAAGTACTCTTTTTAATTCCTGCTCAGTATTAATTACCCAAAACAAAATTTTTCTTTTAAATATTTTAAGAAAAAAAATAAAAATATTAGAAACAGTATCCCCTAATTCTTTAAACATTAAAACCGGTAAATTTACATAATCAGGTTTCAACTTAAACAATACTTTTAAAAGTTTAAAAGCACCCAACTTTTTATATTTCTCGCCAATTAAAAATCCAATAGTTATTTGATTTTTTTTAAAAAAATATAAAAGTCTGTCAGAAAAAGATGAAATTAATAAGTTTTCTTTATTAAAAATTTTTAAAAAAGTATTTAATATAAACGGGCAATCTTCTTCTTTAATTGTTTCTTCTTTTAATTCAATATTTATTATTTTGTCTTCAGGAATAATAGTTAACAATTCGGATAATTCTAAAATTTTTTCTGTCTCATTTATTGTACATGTTTTTAATTGTTTTAAAGTTAATTGATTAATACTGCCTTTTTTATTAGTTACCCGGTCTATTTTATCATCATGTATCACAATATATTTATTATCTTTACTTTTCTGCAAATCGCATTCTATACCATGTGCATTATTTTCAAATGCTTTTTTAAAAGCAAGGAGTGTGTTTTCCGGATACCTTGATGAATATCCTCTATGCCCCAAAATTTTTAGATTTTTTTTCATTTATTAAGTCTAAAAAAAAAATAAAATTCTTTCAAGCAATTAAAATATTTTTTTTATTAGCAAAAATAAAATATAAAAAAACCTTCCCTTTTTTATGTTTTTTATTTAATATCAAAATAAATTATTTTCAAACATTTTAGGGTGAATTAATGATAGATTTTCACACTCATACATTATTATCAGATGGAGCATTGATCCCGGCTGAACAAATAAGAAGAGCATTTATTGCCGGTTATAAAGTTTTGGGAATAACTGATCATGTTGATTTTTCTAATATAGAATTTGTCTTTAATTCTTTATCCAAATTAATAAGCAAAACAAAATATTGTGACTGGGACATTAAAGTAATACCGGGTGTAGAAATCACTCATGTTCCGGTAAAAAAAATAGAAAAAATAGTTCAAACTGCAAAAGATTTAAAAATACCTTTGATAATTGTTCACGGTGAGTCCCCTGTAGAGCCTGTTGAAAAAGGCACTAATAGGGCTGCAATAGAGTCAGGAGTTGACATTTTAGCTCACCCGGGGTTAATTTTACCTGAAGATGTAAAAAGAGCAAAAGAGTTAAATGTGAGCCTTGAAATTACTGCAAGAAAAGGACATTCCTTAACAAACGGGTATGTTGCAAAACTTGCAACTAAATACGGTACTCCAATGGTTTTAGATACTGACTCTCACCGGCCAAGCGATTTTTTTACAAAAGAGTTTAGAATAACTGTTTTAAAAGGCTGTGGTTTAGAAAATGAACAAATAATAAAAATTGAAGATAACATCCAAAAATTATCAGAAAAATTATTACGCAGAATAAAAAAATAAATTATTTTATTAAAAAAAATGGAGAAGAATAAATGAAAAATGTAGCAGGCAGATTTATAATGCTTTTTATATATGTATATTCAATAATGTTATTTGTAAGAATAATACTTTCATGGATAAGAATTCCGCAATATAGATGGGTATACTGGCTTTGTAAATATACTGA
>CAZYID010000026.1:9517-21506 GCA_964646595.1 uncultured Spirochaetales bacterium
TTAGACAAATTAAATTATTCAATAACATCATTAAAAGGCATAGGCAGTTATTATTCAAAAATATTAAAAAAATTTAATATTAATACTGTTGGCAGTCTTTTAGAATTTTTCCCGCGTGCTTTTTCTGACAGGACAAAAATCATTTCTTTAAAAGACGCTTGCAGCCTTGAAAGCGCAACTGTTAAAGTAAAAGTTGTTGAACACAGAATGGTGGGTAAAAAATTTCGCCAATTTTTAAAAGTCCTTATTCATGACGGTTCAAACTTTGGAGCTCTGGTATGTTTTAACAGAAATTTTTTAAAAAATTCACTTGTTATAGGCAATACCTTTTTTGTTACCGGCAAATTTAATTTTAATTTCGGAGAGATTCAATCTTCAAATTTTGAATTTGAAGAAGCAACTGAAGAATATAAAGGTAGAATACTTCCCATATATCCTTTAACCTCCGGCTTAAATCAAAGCACTTTAAGAAAATCCATTGAAGATGCTTTAAAAAAATACAGACTTGATATAGAAGATGAATTACCTTTATGGTGTATAAAAAAACGGGATCTTTTATTAAAAAGAGATGCTATCTGGAATGTACATTTCCCTGATAATTTTAATTTATATGCAAAAGCAAAAAAAACATTTATCTATGAAGAATTCTTTTTTCAAAGACTATTTCTTTTAAAGCGAAAAGAGAGCATAGAAAAAATAAAAAAACATAGACCAAAAATTTCATTTAATTATAAAACCGCTCTTTTAAAAAACCTGCCATTTAAATTAACTGATTATCAGTTAACTGCAATCAATGAAATTGAAAAAGATATTTTTTCAAATCATGTTTTTTCCAGACTGCTTCAAGCAGATGTTGGAGCCGGAAAAACTATTGTTGCATTAGCAGCTATGATTTCAGTTGTTGAAGCCGGATTTCAGACTGTTTTAATGGCTCCGACTGAAGTTCTTGCAGTACAGCATTATAAAGTAATAAAAAAAATAACATCAGGGCTTAATCTTAATATTGCACTTTTTGTTGGAAGTTTAAATAAAAAAGAGAGAGAAAACATTCTACATGGTTTAAAAAACGGAGAACTTCAAATAGTTATTGGCACACACTCTGTTTTCAGTGAAGGTGTATTATATAATAACCTGGGATTTGTTGTTATTGACGAACAGCAAAGATTTGGTGTTGAACAGAGATATCAGCTTTTATCAAAAGGGGATGCTGTTGATTTATTATTAATGACCGCAACTCCAATCCCAAGAAGTCTTGCAATGAGTCTTTATGGAGATCTTGAATTAACAATGATGAAGGGTACAATTCAAGGAAGGCTTCCTGTTAAAACATGGTTAATTGACGACAATCAGGAACGAATAGACAAAATGCATTCATGGATTACAACATTGCTGGAAAAAAATGGAAGAGCAATATTTATTTATTCTTTAATAGAGGATTCTGCAAAAATAGATAACAAAGACCTTTATTCCGAATTTGAAAAATTATCAAAAACTTATAATGCCTTTGGGGCTGGTTTTATTCATTCGAAAATAAAAAGTGAAGAAAAAGAACAAATAATGACAGATTTTCATAAAGGTAAAATTAAAGTATTAGCTGCAACAACTGTTGTTGAAGTTGGCATAGATATTCCTGATGCAAATGTTATTGTTATCGAAAATGCAGAAAATTATGGATTAAGCACTCTGCATCAATTAAGAGGAAGGGTTGGAAGAAATAATCAAGAGGCTTATATGGTTTTAATCACAAAAGTCAATGATTTAACAAATATTGGTAAACAAAGATTAAAAACAATGACAACTGAAAATGATGGTTTTAAAATTGCAGAAGAAGATTTATTATTAAGAGGCCCCGGGGATTTCTTAGGCAGCAGACAATCAGGATTGCCTGATTATAAATTTGCTGATATAAGAAAAGACATGGAAATATTAAAACAATCAAGTGAAGATGCTGAAAAACTATATGAAAATGATCGGGATCTGACTAAAAACGAAAATATGAATACAAAAATAAGCTTTTTAAATAGACTTAAAAATTATATGATACATTATAAGAAACCGGAAGCATGATAAAAAGGATAAAAACATCAAAACACAAAAAACTATATACTCATGTTATTGCCGGGAAATTAAAAGGAATGAAAATAGAATTCACTCCCGGCGAAGTTCGTCCAATGACTTCATTGGTAAAAAAAGCATTATTTGATATAATTAGAAATTGTTCAGGATTAAATATGCTTGACCTCTTTTGCGGATCTGGAAGTATAAGCATTGAAGCTTATTCCCGCAATATTGAAAGTACTGATTTAGTTGAATCAGACTGGAATAAAAAAAATATAATTGAGCAAAATTTAATAAAAGCCGGGTTTAAAAAATCAAATCTAATAATTGCAGATGTTATATTATATTGCAAAAGTTGTGACAAACAATATGATTTTATTATGGCTGATCCTCCGTTCAGATGGGATAAAAAAGAAGAATTATTAAAAATAATAAGTGAAAAACAACTATTAAAAGACAATGGTTTTTTAGTATTGCATGTGCCTAAAAAAGAAGATTTAAAAGAAAAAATAGATACGCTTGAATGTTATGACATTAGAAAATATGGGATTAATAAATTATTATTTTATAGAAAGGAAATTATAAAATGAAAAACTTACTTTTAAGAAATATTTCAATTAAAATATTAATTATTATTGTTATTCTTTTTTGCAGCTGTATTTCAAAAAAAGACATCCCGGTAATTCAAAAAGCTGAAGAACTGCATAAGTATGTTAATAAAAAAGTTACTGTAACAGGTAAAATTTCTCAAGTTCAATGGCAGCATGTTATCAAACATTTTACCACTCATCCATTTGCATTAAACTTTGATATGAATGACCTGCAGATTATTGTTTATTCAAAAGAAAATATTGATTTAAATAAAGAATTAAAAATTACAGGCAAAGTAATAAAAGTTGCCTGGAATTCAAAAAAGGCCGGTGATAATAGTAATTTTGCAGAATATCATATAATTGCTGATAATTATGAAATTATTAACTAAAAAGTTTATTTTTCAATACGGTTTCTGCCATTTGCTTTTGCCTTATATAAAATTTTATCAGCTTTAATTATTAAAGAATTTAAATCTTCATTTTTTAATTCAACTAAACCACCGCTTATTGTAATCCTGATTGTATTTTTTTCCCATTTTATTTTTTCAATATTAATTCTTATTCTTTCTGAAATATTATAAGCCATTTTAATGTCAGTGTTTGGGAAAATTATTATAAACTCATCCCCTCCATACCTGCCGACATAATCAATATTACGGATATTTTTAACTAAACTTGATGATAAACCAAGCAAAACTTTATCCCCAACTCTATGCCCGAAAGTATCATTAATCTCTTTGAAATAATCTAAATCAAGCAGTAAAACTGATAAATTATTTTTATATCTTTTTGTTTTTGTAATCTCTTTTTCTAATATTTGAAGAATATGCATATGATTATAAAGTTTTGTTAAACTATCCCTTACCGACTTATGTTTTATTTCTAAAGAAGTGATATATTTTTTTATTCCGTCTTCAATGCATCTTTTAAATAAAATAAATTTGATTGGTTTAGTTACATACTTAAAAATTTCAACTTCATTAATTGCTTCAACTATCAAGTCTATGCAAGGTTTTGCTGTTATTAAAATAGGGATCGAATTTGGACTTAATCTTCTTACTCTTTTAAGCAGTTCTATCCCATTAATTTCCGGCATAAATACATCGGAAATTACTACTGCAAATTCTTCTTTAGTAGATTTTATTATATCTATTGCGGCTTTTGCGTCTTTTACAAATTTGATATCAAAATTATTTTGAAGTTGTGTTTGTAAGGAGGACATGTTTTCTAATTTGTCGTCTACAAATAGAATTTTATGTGATTTACTGTTTTCATTAAACATTATATTTAGTATTTTAATACATAAATTATATTTTTTCAGTTTAAAATTATTTTTTCTTAAAAATTTTTATTTTTTTTTAATTTCTCCATTTTTTATTTCATAAAACTCAACATTCCTATTTTTTAATTCTTCAGGATAATGTGTAATAATAATTGATGGAATTTCTCGACTTACAAAAAGCTCAAAATACAAATTCCACAACTTAACTCTTGCTTCTTTATGAAGATTAATAAAAGGTTCATCTAATATAATAAAATCCGGATTAAGCATAAATGCTCTGGCAAAAGTCAATCTTTTTTTCATGCCTCCGCTGATTTGATCAGGGAAATAATTCATATAAGCCTTGAGTCCGCATTTTTCTAAAATATTAAATGTTTCCTGCTCCGGATTATCAACTTTTTTCCATTTAGCAGGAAGTAAAGCATTCCCAAAACAATCAAGATGATCTAAAAAGATATCATCCTGAAAAATTAAACATGGATTGTCAGGTAATGCAATTTTACCTTTTTGAGGTTTTAATAAACCTACAGCAATTTTTGCAAAAGTAGTTTTCCCGCATCCGGACTCACCTGTTAAAACTATTGTTTTTGGACTTCTTAAATTAAAATTAATATTTCTTAATACATTATCTTTCCCATATGAAAAATTTAAATCTTTAATTGTTAATAAAGAGTTTATTTTATTTTTATTCACATCGGGAGCTCTATTTTTCTTCAGCCCAATTATTGAAGTTTTTTTTCTTTTAAAAAAATTATTAACTGCTTTTCCGGTTAAATATCCAATTACCGATACAATAATTAAAAATATTAATGCCGCAGAATAAAATGAAGGAATATCAAATGTATAGAAATACTCATTTATCAATCTCCCTATTCCATTTTTTGCACCAAACCATTCACCAACTACAGAACTTTTTAATGCAAGCATAACCCCTAATATTAATATGCTTTTAAAACTTGATGAAAGTGAAGGTAAAATCAATTGTTTTAATTTTAAGATTTTTGAATTTGCATAAATGCGAAACATTTCCCATTTCTCTTTATTTATTGCTTTTGTCCCTTCCTGAATATTTATAAGAACAAGAGGAAGAACAACAAAAAAAACAACAGCTATCGGTGATGTGCCGCCGGTTCCAAAAATCAGCATTAAAGGGATTATCCATAATATTGGAGGTGCACCCTGCAGCAATACAATTGGAATAAATAAAGTCTTCTCAATAGATTTAAAGCTTCCTGTTATAATACCAATAACTGTACCGGTAATACACGCTAAAGAAAAACCGATTAAACTTCTAATAATTGTAATTAAAAGATTTTTATAAATATCAATTCCAAGCAAAGTAAAAAATATATTTTTTATTACTTCCCAGGGATAAGGAACAATCTCATTTGAAAGATAAAAAGATAAGAATAACCATAAAATAAGAATCAGGAATATACCTGTTAAATAGTAAGGGGTCTTTTTCATTTAATTTTAAAATTAATTAATATTTAAAAAAAAATTTATTATTCAATTGTTCTTTAGAATATTCTATTTCATTTAAGTAATCTATACATATCTTTTTTGATATATCTTGTTCAGGGATCTCAAACAACGTGTTCGATATTCCCTGCTCAATAATTTTTTTATCCAGCTTAAAAGTTTCTGAATATTTTAAAGCATAATTTTCCGGTTTTGATTTTATCTTAATAATTTCTGCATCAATTCCTTTTACCAGCTTTTTTAAAAATTTTTCATTTTTATCTGCAAAACTTTTTTTAACAAAAATCGAAACCTGAGGCGATCGTTTTTCTCCATTATAGAGTTCTTCCCATTTTTCAGAAAAACTAAATACTTTAAATGCTTTTTTTCCAATAATAAGTTTTGACGCTAACGGTTCCGGCACACATATTGCATCTGTTTTCTTTGTCAACAACATGGGAATTGCCTGTGGTATAGGTGAATAATTTATCTCAATTTTATCCAATAAATTTTCTTTTTTTAAAATAGCTCTTAATTGTAAATCTAACGGGCTTTTTACAAACGGAACTAATATTTTCTTCCCAATTAAATCTTCTATTTTTTTTACTGAAAAATCATTTGTAACTAAAGATGATACTCCCCAAACAGGAGTTGCTATATGAACAATATTTTTATTTCCATAATAATTGGCAACCCCCTGGGTAAATCCTGTCATAAATATATCTATTTTACCCTGCATAAATTCTGCCATTGCCATTATATGGTCTTGATAAATTTCAATTTTTATATGAATATTATCTATTGATTTTCCGTTTAGCTCTAATAATGGAATTGATGAAAGTGTTTTTGGAACTAAGACAACCACATCATTAATGTTTTTCTGTTCTTTTTTACACGAAAAAGTTAAAAGTAATATTATAAATATTAAAAATAATAATGTCTTTTTTATTCTCGTAAATATATTCAATTAAATACCCTTGTTTTAAATTAATAATTTCGTTTTAAAGCGCAAAACTCTCCGCACATTGTACACTTTTCTAAATTTAAAAGATCATATTTTTCTACAGCGTCTTCAACTTTTTTCCTATCAATAGCACATTCTGCCATTTTCTTCCAATCAAGATTTTTTCTGGCAATTGACATTTGCATATCCTGATCTTCTGCTCCTTTCTTTTTAAGAGCAATATCTGCTGAATGAGCTGCAATCCTTGATGCTATTACTCCTTGATGTACGTCTTCAATATCAGGCAAATAAAGATGTTCTCCTGGAGTTACATAACATAAAAAATCAGCTCCGGCCATCCCTGCTATTGTACTTCCTATTGCAGATGTTACGTGGTCATAACCAGGTGCAAGATCTGTAACAACAGGCCCTAAGACATAAAAAGGTGCATTGTGACACAAACTCTTTTGCAATTTTATATTCATTTCAATATCAGATAATTTAACATGCCCCGGACCTTCAACCATAACCTGAACATTTTTTTCTCTCGCCCTGTCAACAAGCTCACCCAAAATAATTAATTCTTGAATTTGAGCTCTATCAGTGCCGTCTTTAATTGCTCCGGGTCTTAATCCGTCACCTAAACTTAAAGTTACATCATATTGATATGCAATATCTAAAAGATCATCATAAAGCTCAAAAAAAGGATTTTCTTTTTTGTTGAATTTCATCCATTCTGCAAGCATTGAACCGCCTCTTGAAACAATGCCGCCTATGCGCGGATCTTTTTCTAATTTATCTAACACCTGTTTTGTTACTCCTGCATGTATGGTCATAAAATCAACACCGTCTTCAGCTTGTTTAGATATTACCTCTATAAAGTCTTTATTATTTAATTTGAATATATCCCTTTTTTCACTAGCTGCTAAACACGCTGCTTCATAAATTGGTACTGTTCCAATCATTACAGGAGAACTTTTGATTATCTCTTTTCTAATATTTCTTATATGAGACAAATCATCACATACAGAAAGATCCATTATTGAATGAACTCCGGCTGATACTGCTGTTTCAAGTTTAAGGAGCTCGTTCTCAAGTGATGATTTAAGACTCGATATGCCAATATTAGCATTAACTTTAATATACGTTCCTGCACCAATAGCAACAGGATTAAAATTATGATTAATGTTTTTTGGAATTACAATAATTCCTTTTGCTATACTCTCCCGCATTTCTTCTGCAGATAATGGTTCTTTTTCTACAGCTTTATTCATCACATCTGTTATTATATTTTGCTTTGCTTTTGCTAATTGAGTCATTTAAAAAACCTTTGATATTTAAAAAATTTTCTCTTTATGAGGTTTATTTACAATTAAATTGGATTAATCCATTAATACGTAAATTTCTAATATTGTTTTTTTAATTTTAAAATTGAACGTTATAATACCTATTAATTAAAATAATGTCAACTTAATTTCATGGAAGTGCTTTATGACTAGAATTCACCTTTTACTTCATTTACAAGTGCTTCAAATAAGGTTATTACATCCGTATTCATTTTTCTTAATGATAGTGCAAGTCTTTTTGCAATATGTAATGTAATTTTATATCCCATTAAAGGATCTTTTTCACATAATTTCATAAAAGATTTTCTATCAAGAGAATAAACTTCACAATTACTCTCTGCAACAACTGTGGCAGATCTTCTATCACTATCAATAAGCGCCATTTCTCCAAAAAAAATATTAGCATCAGACATCAACAATGTTACAGTATATTTCTCATCAGATACTGTGTTTTTTAAAATCCTTACTGTTCCTTTGTTTAATATATATAATTTATCTCCTAATTCTCCCTCTTTAATTATTTCCTGTCCTTTTTTAAACTTCTCTGTTTTAAATCTTGAACAAACAATTGCTAATCTTTCTTCATCTTTAAGGAAATCAGTAAAAAGATCAATTTTCTTTATTCTTTCAAATACTTCTTTATCCACAATTCTTTCCTTGATTAAAATATTATTTTGGTTTACCAATCAATATTGCCATAGAATTATTTTTTACTATATAATCAAATCCTGGATTTAAAATTGGATTATTTGCTCTTAATTCTTTAACCTTCTGTAAATTACCAACAAGGGTTGATATATCAGGCGTTTTTTGAGCATCTGTTAAAGCTTCTTTTTTTCTTGCGTAAAAATTTCCGGTATTTTCTAACAATCCAATCAAAATTGTTTTTTTCTCTTTTCCAAAATAATCAAAAGCATTCTTAAAACTAATTCCTATATATGATTTTGGCAACTCAACAATGAATATACGTTCATCATTATCTATTGACATTAAATCTCTAATAACATGACTTATCCCGGAACCGGAAGATGCATTTACAATTAATTTTCTTTCATATTGACGTGATAAAATAATTTCATCACAATGCGCCATTATTAGATACTTTTCAAAAGTTTCATCCAGCAATTCTGCAACTGTATATATACTTCTATTTACTTTACTTATTGTCATAACTGCCATAATTGTTCTGGAATCCATTTCCATTTGACTAAAATCATCTGAGTGATCAGAAAGCACTAAAACTCTTTTTGCAGATTTTATATTAGCTCTTGAAAGAACAGATTCATCAATAAAATCCCCATGAATATAATTTATCAGTTTATATTTTGGATTAGCCATAAATTGTTCCATATATTCAGTTGGTGCATTATTAATCAATACAATATCAGAAATATCGATCTCTTCCGGATTTGATTCTAATACATCATCAATTATATTTTCAAAATCAGGTCTAAATCCGCAAATAATAAAATGATTTTGTAAGTTTTTCAATTTTAATAATCCTTTCCCTCTTCGTAACTGACGGTCAACTAAAAAAGAAGCTATTTTACCGGTTACAGCAGCAACAAAGATAACACCAAACAACATTGTTGTTAGCCCAACAATTCTTCCTAAAACAGTAACTGGTGTAATATCTCCATAACCAACAGTTGTAAGGGTAACAATTGTATACCAAAAAGAATCATACAGATTCTTAATATTGCTATTATTTAAATCTTTTTCAAAAAAGAAAAATGAAACCATTGTAAATAAAATAACAGCAAATAAAATAAATCCAATCCGAAAAACCGGATCAGATAAAAATAATGTAATTAAATTTTTTATTCTTCTTCTTTTTTGAATTATATTATTATTGTTGTTTTTCGATTTTTCCAAATTAAACTCTAAAATAAGTATTATATTATATAGTCGGAAAAAAATATTTTAAAATTAAAAACAATTTTATAGTATATTTTTATCTGATTCATTAAATATTGCAAAACAACTGGAAATAATTTGAATAGTAATCTTTATGTAAAATTTATTATAATAATTATTTACATAGTATAATTATTTATGTACCTTTTTAAATAAAATATCCGGGAGAAATAATGAAAACTGAGTTTTTTAAAAAATTTGACATCAATGAAAAAAAGCCTAATATACTCATAAGATATTTTAAAAAAATTAAAAACCTGATAATAACCGGTACAATTATAATTATTCCTTCAGTAACTACAATATATTTATTAACAAAATTATTTGGAGTTGTTGATTCTTTTGTACCTGAATTATTGCATTCTATTTTCCCTCTTCTACCTAATAAATATTTTCCCGGATTAGGTATTTTTATATTTCTTTTTATAGCCGGATTTGTTGGTCTTGGCGCTAAAAATTATTTTGGTAAAAGAATGATAAACATCACTGATAAAATTTTTACTAAAATACCATTTTTAAATAAAGTTTATATTTCTGTACAACAAATACTGGACACAATTATTAAAAATAAAAAAAACTTTTTTGAAAAAGTAGTTTTGATTCAATATCCAAAACAAGGTTCATATTGTATTGGATTTTTAACATCCAAAATTGAAGGTGAAATCCCGGAAAAAATAAATAAAAATCTATACGCAGTTTTCCTTCCAACAACCCCAAACCCTACGTCTGGATTTCTTTTGATTCTTCCTAAATCAGAAATTCTTGAATTAGATATGAGTATTGAAGCTGCAGTAAAAATAGTCATGTCTGGCGGGGTTATTAATTCAGAACAAGCAAAAAAATTGACAGAAAAAAACAAAAATGAAAATTTATCCCAAAATAAATAAAATCTCATTTTAAATTACTATAAAAACATAAAAAAAAAATTATTATACCATTTATCCTTTTTAAATAAATGATAAATGGTATAATTTATTATATTTAATTTTATAAAATATAAAAAGGAGTCTAATATGCTTAGAAGAATAGAAGATTATATTCCTATTGTTGGATATAATGTAATTGCTGAATTACATAGAAAAGCAAAAAAATTATACAACAAACATGTTATCCATATTAATTCTACATTTATGGGTGGTGGTGTTGCGGAAATTCTAAGCACATTAGTTCCAATGATGAATGATGCCGGTGTTGACGCAGGATGGAGAGTCTTGCATGGCAATGCTTCCTTTTATGAATTAACAAAAAAGTTTCATAATGGATTACAGGGCGCAGATATAGATTTTACAAAACAAGAAGAAAAAATGTATTATGATGTAAACCAGGGATTTGCTTCATATACACATATTAATCACGATTGCGTAGTTGTTCATGATCCTCAACCTCTGCCGTTTATTCATAATTTTAAAAAACGCCAGCCATGGATTTGGCGCTGTCATATAGACATCACAAAACCAAATAAAAAATTATGGGAATTATTAAAAACCTTTTTACCCAGATATGATACAATTATTGTATCAAGTAAAGATTATATAAAAAAAAATTTGCCTATTGAGCAAAAAATAATCCCTCCTGCTATTGATCCTCTATCATTGAAAAACAGAGAACTTACAGAAAAAGAAATTTCATATTACATTAAAAATGCCGGTATTCCAACTGACAAACCAATTATTACTCAGGTTTCCAGAATGGATAAGTGGAAAGATCCTGAAGGAGTATTAGAGATTTATCAGAAAGTAAGAGAAAAAGTAGACTGCCGTTTATTATACTGTTACAATCTTGCAACTGATGACCCTGAAGGCATGGAAATATATACAAGAATATATGAAAAAGCAAAAGATTTAGTTAAAAAAAATGATGTGCTTTTTATAATGGGAAATAACGAATCTTTAGTAAATGCGATACAAAGTTTTTCTGACGTTATTATTCAAAAATCAACAAGAGAAGGTTTTTGTCTGACTGTTACTGAAGCTTTATGGAAAGCAACTCCTGTTGTTGCATCAAAAATTGGTGGAATACCGGTACAAATTCAGAATGAAAAAACCGGATTCTTATTAGATCCATATGACTTTGATGGTTTTGCAGATAAAATAATTCAACTTTTAAAAGATAAAAAACTTGCAAAACATATTGCTAAAAATGCTAAAGAATTCGTAAGAAACAATTTTCTTATGACAAGACTAATGGGCAACTACCTTGATCTGATTTATGACCTTTTAAAGTAATTGTTTTTTTTACATCCTTTTTTAACGGGTAATATAATGTCAAAACAGGAAGCAGAAATAATAAGAAAATTATATTATTATAAAAAGCTGATAAGAACAGGAAAAATTAAACTCCCTTTTGACTCTGCAAAAAAATTTATCGGCCCGGATACTGCATATCATCT
>CAZYID010000027.1:0-21319 GCA_964646595.1 uncultured Spirochaetales bacterium
GTTGTCAATCCTTATAAGAACAAAATCTACTGCGTTTCAATCTCAAGGTTTGTGAAAAAAGCGGGCTAATTATTAAAAAGCGCTTCTCTGATAAAATTTAAAGTCTTTAAATCTTTTTCAAATATGTTTCTAATTAAAAAAATCATAATTGGAAATAACTGATTAAAATCATTATCTGATATTTTTAAATCTTTAATGATTAAATATTTTTCTTCTAAAAATCTTTTCCATAACAAAGAGGTGTTCTGCTTTACAATAAAATTTTTAAACTTTGCATGTGACTCACAAAATATTCCACCGCTCTTGCTTTCAAAATAATATTTATCAAATTTATTCCCACATTTTATACATTCAGATAAATTAAAATTATAACCGGATAAAAATAAAAACTTACTAACAAAAAAAATAAAAGTTTTTTTTATATCCCTCTGCTTTTTTAATAATTCTAAACTATAAAAAAGCAGATAATAATAAGTTTTAAACTCTTCCGGATTTAAGAAACAATTTATAATCACTTCGCTAAAAAAAGATATTAAATAAATATACTTAAGATCTTTTGTTATATATTCATTAGTTACTATATTGCTTATATCTTCTAATTTATAAAAGTCTGTTTTTGGTGATTTATACAAAAAAAAATTTGCCTGAATAAAAGCCTGTACTGATGAACAAAATCTGCTTTTAATTTTCGCTGCACCAAAAGCTGTTGCTTGTTGAATCCCTAAGACCGGAGAAATAAAAATAAAGTTCTTATTTATTTCAGAAGAAATATAAGTTTTTAATATTATTGCTTCTGTTGATAAATGTCTCTGCTGACCCATTATTGTTTTTTAAATCTTACTTCTGCACTTCTTGCATGCGCTTCAAGTCCTTCTGAACGTGCAATCAATGCTAATTTATCAAGATATTTTTCTAAAGAAGTTTTATTAAATTCTATCCAGCTGAAACGTTTTTGAAAATCATAAACACCAAGAGGAGAAAAAAACCTTGCTGTTCCTGAAGTTGGTAATACATGATTAGGCCCGCCTAGATAATCACCTACACTCTCAGGGGTATATTTTCCTAAAAACACTGATCCTGCATTTTTAACTTTTTCCAATAAAGGATAAGGATCATTGCTAAATAACTCTAAATGCTCCGGTGCTAAAATATTTGATATTTCTATACCAATCCATTTATCCGGACATACAATAATAACACTCCTCTGATCTAATGACTTAATAGCATTTTCCTTTAAAGGTAATTCATTAGCTTTCTCATAAATCTCTTTTTTTATTTTTAATAAATAGTCTTTATTATTTCCAATTAAAATTGCTCTTGCACAGCCAACAGGACCATGCTCTACCTGGCTTAAAAGGTCTGCTGCAATTAAAGGAATATCTTTTTTGTCATCAGTATCAACTAAAACTAAAATCTCAGAAGGTCCGGCTATCATATCAATATCAACCTTGCCGTAAACCAACTGTTTTGCTTTTGCAACATAATTATTGCCGGGACCAACTATTTTATCCACAGGTTTCAAATCTCCGGCACCATAAACTGCTGCAATTACTGCTTGAGCGCCTCCGATACGGTAAACTTCTTTTATATCTAACAACTGTATTAATCGTGCGATTTCCGGAGACAATATAAAAGTTCTTGGAGGACTTAATAAAACAATTCTTTTAACGCCAGCAATTATTGCCGGAATTACCGTCATATATAATGTTGAAGGATATAATGCTTCTCCTCCCGGAATGTAAACTGCGACAGAATCTAAAGGGATTACTTTTTGACCCATTTTATTATTATCTTTATCTGTAAATTCAAAAGATTTTTGAATTTCCATTTCATGAAAAGTTCTTATTCTTTGTACAGCAATTTCTAATGCATTTGATAACTCAGGATTAATAATACTTGCTAATTTATTAATTTCTTCTTTTTTAACTAAAAAATTATCATTAGTTAAATCAAAATTATCAAATTCTTTAGTGTATTCAACAATTGCTTTAAAACCATTTTTACGGATATTATAGATCATTTCTGTAACTGCCTTTTCTACTTCGTATTCCTTAGTCTCTTCTTCTTCTAAAAAAGACAGTAACTCTTCATTTAAAAATGGTTTTTTTAATTCAAATAATTTCATTTTTTTACCTATATAATATATTATAATTACTTCATTATTTAAAATTAGCGAATAGAATGTAAAAAAAACACTAAAACTTAACCGCCCGTTCCACTTCACTCAACTAGAGACCACAGAGTATATTAATTTGTATATTTATTATTAAAAACTTAAAACACCTAAAATTTAAAACTCTTCTAAACTAATATGTTTAACATAATTTCAATACAATTGTAAACTCAAAATAATAAAATAAATTATCAAGAGTTATAATGCTTTTCACTTGCAAAAATTTTAACCTCTACCGGAACTAAATCAATATCTAACTCAGAAATATAACCTTCAATTCTATTTTCCGGAGAATAATCCTTTATTTTTTTTATTTTTAATAATTCCTCTAAATTTTCAATTTTTAATTTTTGATGTTTTTTAATATCTTTGTTTATACATACCAATACTCTCTGATTATCCCATTCTTTAATAAACGCAAAAATATTATTTGATTGTGGAATAACCTCAATAGAACTTTCTTCATGAAGAGGTATAAATGAACTTTTAATATTTAGTATATTTTTTATAGATGATGAAAAATCTTTATCTGTTTTTTCCCAGTCTTCATTTGTTGTATTTACAACATTCAGTCTTTTTGTAAATCCATACTCAAATCCGGAAGGCATCATAAATCCTTTAGAAAAAATTGAAGCAAAATATAATCTTTGTAAAAATATTTTAATATTCCCTTTAACTTCACTCATCAATCTTTCAGTATCATGAGTTTCGGGAAAAGAAATTGATGAAGAAATATTTCTTATCAAATCATATTGTTCCAAACACCAATCTTCATTAAAATCCCACCACTTAGACGAATTATATATATAATCAAAACCGCAACTGGAAAGAGATTGAATATGAACCGGAGTACAACCTAAAGTTTCTGCTAAAAAAATTGAATTCTTAAATTCATTTTTTAATGCCTGGATTAAAAACTCCCAAAATTCACTGCTTACTTGATATGCTGCATCACATCTAAATCCAGTGAATCCTAATTTTAAATAATTTCTCCCAATATTAAGTAGATACTCCCATAAATTAATTTTATCAGGACTATTTTCTATGTCAAAAACTGCAAGATCAGTCCATTTAATCTTTACACCATCCTGCCATGCACCCGGGCTTATTAATTTATTGCTTTCATCCAGCTGATACCAATTTTTATGTTGTTTAACTAAAAAAGAATCTCGTGATGTATGATTTATTATAAGATCCATAATTATTTCTAGATTGCGTTCTTTACAGGCAGAAATAAAATCCTTTAATTGTTCTTCACATAATTTTCCCTTTTCAAAAAATAATTCATTGTATTTATAATGATCTTTTACTGCATAAATACTATCGGAATTCCCTGGAAGATGAAATGAGTTTACAAAAATACAATTAAAGCCCATATCTTTAATTCTATCTAAATTATTTTTCCAATCATTTATATTTTTGAATAATCGTGGAAAAATATTATATATATATAAAGGCTTCAATTATTTGCCTCCAAGGATAGAATTTAAGATTGATTTTAATGTATGCAGTCTGTTTTCTGCTTGATCAAAAACTAATGAATTTTCAGATTCAAAAACTTCTTCAGTTACTTCCATGTTATGCACCTGCCCATCATGAGCAGCAGGAAGACAATGTAAAAAAATTGTAGAATCTTTACCTGTATATTTCATTAATTTCTTATTCACTTCATAAGGTTTTAATAATTTAATTTTTTCTTCACCTTTAACATTATTTTCCTGTCCCATACTTATCCAAACATCTGTATAAATAATATCTGCGCCTATTACTGCTTTATAAGGATCCTCAGTAATTTCAATTTTAGAATCATCATTAATTTCTTTTACGTATTCTACAACTTCCTTTTTTGGAAAATATTTTTTTGGAGCGGCAATAGTTATATCCATTCCAACTTTAGATGAACCAATTAATAAACTATTGGTTGTATTATTATTCCCGTCTCCAATATAAACTAATTTTATTCCTTTAAATTTACCAAACCGCTCTTTTATTGTCATCAAATCTGCTAACATTTGAGTAGGATGATAGTCATCAGTTAATGCGTTAATCACAGGTATTCCAGAATATTTTTTTAATTCATCAATAGTATTTTGTTTATATCCTCTAAATAATATTGCATCAAACATTCTGCCAAGAACTCGTGCCGTATCTTTTAAAGACTCTTTTTTGCCTAATTGAATCTCGTTTTTCCCTAAAAACTCCGCATGAGCGCCTTCATCAAAACATGCAACACTTGCTGCACTTCTTGTCCTTGTTGATGTTAACTCAAATATCATTGCAATATTTTTATTTTTTAACCTGTATTTGTACTTACCTTTTTTCTTTTCAGACTTAAGTTTAATTGCAAAGTCAATCAAAGATAAAATTTCATCCCGTGTGAAATCTTTTAATGTTAAAAAACTTCTATTATTAAAATTTATTTTCAAAATTGATCACTCCTTAATGGATATTACTCTTTTACTATATTTAAAGATATCAGTCAATTTAGAATTGATATTATAAATAATACAATAATTTTATACTATATTTTAAAAAATTTTAAGGAAAAAATTAAATTTAATATTTTTCCTTATAAAAAATTCTTATACTTTATTTTCCAAAAATACTTTTAAAATATCAAAAAATCATATAAAATATATAAAACCATTACAAATGATATAGTTTAAAAATGATAGTATTTTGGAGATATAAAAATGAGTTATAAACATTATACAAGAGGACCAATTCAATTATTTGCATTGCCCGGCACAGAAGATTACGTAAAAAATATTGCACAATGGCTGGCAAAAAATTTCTTAAAGGAGATAAGTGATAAAAAATCAGAAATAATTGAATACCTTTATATGAATAAAGATGAAGAAGAAATTCTGGAAAAATATACCGGTAAATTAGAGGATTTTCTTGCTGATTTTTTAATTGGTAATTTTACATATTACTCACATAAAAACGGCGCAATAGAAATTTCAATAAATACAAGCGCAAGATGTAAAGATATTTATGTGTTTCACACATTCAGCGAAACAGATATAATTGACAATAATGGAAATCCCTGCCATTTAAATTTAGCTGATCAGGAAGTCCTTTTATATAATACATTAGATGCTTTCTTAGAATCAAAAGCAAATCAGGTTGCTGTTTTTGAAATGAATCTGGGACAGGCGCGAAGTGACAGACCAAAAGGTAGAGGCGCATGCAATCTTAGAACTTTTTTCCGTAATCTAACAGCAAACCGTGCAGATCATTTTTTTATTTATCAAATACATTCAAGTAAATCTTTAATAGGACTTGACAACACAAGGACTACATATGACAATTTAAGGGGACAGAGCATATTAAAAAAATATATCCTTCATAAATATATTAAAACAATGGAATATTTTAAGAATGTTGTTCAAAAAGAATGGCTATTCAGTTCTGTTGATGCCGGTGGAAAAGAATTTGCTGCAAGATTTGCAAAGTCTCTTGGAACTCCATTACTTGTTGTAGATAAAAGAAGAAATCCGGAAACAAATTTGATAGAAGAAATATCTATATTACAGCCGGAAACTCTCTCTTTAAATGATAAAATAATTTATATTGCTGATGATATGATTGACTCCGGCAAAAGTATTGCTTCTGTTTGTAGAAAATATAAAGAATTTGGCGTAAAAGAAATTAACATTATTGCTTTTTACGGGATATTTTCCCCGCCGGCTGAAGAAATCCTTAATCAACTTCGTAAAGAAGGAGCATTAAATAAAATTATTGTTACTGATTTAATTTCTCATAATAAAGATTTCTTAAAAAGAAATCCTTATATTGAAATCGTTGATACAACTTATACTACTTCAAGGATTATAATGCGAACAAATATGGGAAGTTCTTTAGAAAAATATTTTTTACCTCTTAATGCAGAGGAATATTTAAAAAATAAAGTTGAACCACTAATTGTTGAAAAAAGTGGTTAAAACATTTTAATCAAAAAAAAAAAATGATAAAAAAACATAAGCTATTCATTCTTTTTTTCATTACTATTCTGATTCTATTACCTATATCCTGCAAAAAGAATAATATTAATTTAAATAAAGAAAATATTTTGAAAGCTGAAGAAATAAAAAAGTCTGAAAAAGTTGGCGTTGTTAATGTAGATAGACTTCGTTTTAGATCAGATAATGATATACATTCTAAAACTCTAAGATATTTAGATAAAGGTACAATTGTTTTAATAATAATGAAAGACAACATGAGGGTTAAAATTGGAGAAATGGAAGGGTACTGGTATCAAATAGAATTTGAAGGAATAACAGGTTGGGCGTTTGGTTTTTTCTTAGATGTTTACTCTTCTTATGACAGTGCAAAAATTGGAGCAAGAAAATATATAGAATCTTCTGATAAAGAGAATAACAATATTGATCTATTTCTTGAGTATATTGTTAATAAAAATTTTTTCTTTTTATCCAACGGTAAAATAAATCAAGTTATTGATGTAAGAGAAAAAAAAACAAACATTTTAAAAACAATATCTGATCTAGAAGTTATTGATTACTTTTTTTCAAACAATTCAACAAATTTATATTATATTGCAAAACGCTCAAATCATTTTGATGATAATGGAAATCTCTATTATTATAGTTTTGAAAACAAAACAAACAATTTAATAACAAAAAATGTATTTGCAGCAGACATTAATGAAAAAAAAGACATAATATTAATATTAAGCAAGCAGAAATCCTTTAATAAACATTACTGGATAATAAAACTTATTAATTTAGAAGAACAAACAAAAATAAATGATATAACAAAAATACAACAAAACAAAAGCAGTGAAATATCTGAAAACGATACTTTTTCAATGACACTCTCAAGAGAATTGGGAAGTTTTTCATATTTAAAATTAGATGAAGAAGGAAATTTCATTTACTTTAAACCCCCTGAAGAAAACTTAACTTATATAATTTCAATTGTTAATGGAGAATATATTCAGGTTGAAAAAGAGCAGGATACTAATTTTAAAATTGATTCATCACAATTTATTTCAATTAACTCTGAAGAAGATAATACAGGTAAAATAATCTATAATATTATTTTAAATGATAAATTTTCCGGAAAACAAAAAGAAATAATAAGTTCTAAATTTTATCCGTTAAATTTTTCAATCTCTCCTAAAAAAAATTATCTTGGAATAACAATGGTTGATCTTGACACAATAATAAATAAATATTTTTCCTCCTCTGTGTATGTTTTATCTTTATCAACTTATTCTTTAATTGATATTTCTACAGAAAGTAAATCCTATCAACCTAAATGGAGTAATAGATTATTCAAATAACCAAATAATCTTACTATTATAAAATGAGCTTATTTAACAATGAAGATTTAAAAATAGAGAAAATATATCAGCATGCATTAAAAATATTAAATTTTGCTCCTCAAACAGAGCAAATGCTCTCCATTAAATTAATCAAAAAAGGTTATTCAAAAAATATTATAGAAGAAGTAATAAAAAAATTAAAAGATGAAAATTTAATCAATGATGTATATTATGCAAAAATATATGCTGAGAGTTTAGTAAAAAATAAATATTTGGGGTCTAATAAATTATATCTTAAACTTATAACAAAAGGTATAAATAAAGATGATGCAAATATTATTGCTAAAGAAGCAACAAAAAACAATGGCGGAGAAGAAAAAATAATAATAAAATATATAAAAAAAAAATCAAGTACAATAAAAAAATTGCTTGAAAAAAATCAGACTGAAAAAATAAAACAAAAATTATATAATAATGGATTCTCTATTCAAACTATAAATAATATAGTAAAAGATTTACCAAATTTTTTAAAAAATTCAGATTGAATTTCCAATTAACTCAAAAATCTTTGCAACAATTTCTTCAGTTGTATCTTCTAAATTATCTTCTTTAGATGCGGCTGTTATTGCATCAATTCTATCACTATCTAAAAATCCATAAACTGCTTCTGGAACATATGCCGCGCAAAAATATATAATGTTTTTTGCATAATCATGCTTTTTAATATATGAAGTAGCTCGTGGATATGGATTAAAAACTGCGATACCGGAAAGGATCACAATTACTTTATAATCAGAAGGATCATAATCTTTAATGTTTATGATAAGATCCTTAACTACAGTTACATTTTCTTTTATTAATCTTTTTTCAATTTTATCTGCAAGCTTTAACTTATAGTTTGATTTTGCATAAATTATGCATACATCTGCTTTACTGCTTGTAGTTTCCGCTGAATAAATATCATAAGTAAAAAAACTTAATAAAAAGGTTAAAATAATCGCAAGAAAAAAAATTTTACTTTTAGAAATATTCATTACTCCCTCCTTAAATTCGTCAGGAAGGATAAACATCTTCCTCCCTGAGTTGTTATTATAATATTTTGTTAAATTATTATCAAAAAGAATAAACAATTACTTAATAAATTTTACAATTTTTATTTGTAAATTGATAAAATTATTTTAAAATAAAAACAGTATAATTTTAAAAAGGAACATTATAAGTTATGAACTCAATAAAAAGCAAAGTTACAGATTTTTTGAAAAAATATCAAATGGATTACGAGGATTTCTCAATCGAAAAATACAGCTCGATTTTTGTAAATGAAATGGAAAAAGGATTAAATGATCAAAAAAGCAGCCTTCAGATGATCCCTACATACATTGAAGTAAATGATGAAATTCCTGTAAATAAAAAAGTAATAGTTATTGATGCAGGCGGTACAAATTTCAGAACTGCAGTTGTTTACTTTGACAATAATAAAAATCCGGTAATAAATGATTATAAACAATACACTATGCCCGGTTCTGAAAAACAGGTAGATAAAAAAACTTTTTTTAATACAATTGCCGAATATTTAAAAGACATTATTGATAAAAGTGAAAAAATCGGTTTTTGTTTTTCTTATCCTGCTGAGATTCTTTCAAACAAAGATGGTAAAGTACTTCATTTAAGCAAAGAAATAAAAGCAAAAGATATTGAAGGTGAGCTGATTGGTGAAAATATTAATAATTCAATAAATGCTCTTGGAATAAAAAATGAAAAAAAATTTATAATATTAAATGATACAGTAACTACTCTTTTAGCAGGTAAATCCGCGTTTAAAGATAAAACTTATGACAGTTTTATAGGATTCATACTTGGAACCGGTACAAATACCTGTTATATAGAAAATAATAAAAATATAAAAAAGATTACAAATTCAATTAAATCAGAAATGCAAATTATAAATATAGAATCCGGAGGTTTTAATAAAGGCCCGACAGGAATAATTGATAACAAGTATGATGAAACAACAATTGATCCCGGATTATACACTTTTGAAAAAATGATATCAGGAAAATATTTTGGTGATCTTTGCTGTTTTGTAATTAAAGAAGCTGTACAGGAGCACTTGTTTTCTGATAATTTCAGTAAAAAAATAACTACAATTAAAGAGCTGTCAACAGCTGAAATAAATAACTTTATACTTTATCCTTTCAGTAATAATAATTTATTAAGTAAGCTTCTCTCTCAAGGTGATAATAATGATAGAATAGCTCTCTATTATCTAATTGACAGATTAATAGAAAGAGTTGCAAAATTAACTGTTATTAATCTTGCAAGCGTAGTATTAAAAACAGAAAAAGGGAAAGATCCGTGCAGGCCAATATGTATTACCGCAGAAGGCACAACATTTTATAAATTAAAATCCTTAAAATCAAAAATAGAATATTATATGAAAGATTATTTAATTAATAAAAAGGAAAGATATGTAGAATTTGTTAATATTGAAAATGCAACTTTAATAGGCGCAGCAATTGCAGGATTAACAAATTAATTTTCAAATGATAAATCATCATTTATTGACTTACAGGTAAAATTTTGATAATTTTCTATTTATTAGGCCCAGTAGCTCAGGGGATAGAGTAGAAGTTTCCTAAACTTTTGGTCGGACGTTCGATTCGTCTCTGGGTCAATTTTTTATACTTATAAAAAAATTTAAATTACTTCAATGACCGGACCATAATATTTGCCGTTTTTAGTATTTTTATCTATTCGTGCAAGATCATCTTTCATAGCATCAATATATTTCTGATATTTTACTGCATAAATATGATATGATTCTATTGTTAATAAAAAACCTACAACATTATCATAAGTTGTTTTTTTCTCATAACCCAGTTTAAACAGATCTAATAAAAGTTTTCTCTTCATCTTGTCTTTTGAAAACAAGTAATTCTTTACAAGCACCATCATAGCTGCCATTTTTTCTTTAGCGCTTAAGTCGCTTGGTCCTTTACTTAAAAAATGGCCGCTTGAAAAAAGTTTCATGGCTTTTTTATAAATTGTTTCAGGTGAAAATAATCTATTTAAACTATCTCTATATTTATTTACAAACTCTAATTGAGTAAAATCCTTATAAACCATTGTTGGACAACTACTTGTAATAAAATTAGTATTTATATAATTAATTCTTTTATCTTTTTTCATCCTGACATAAAGATCATTTCCTGGTATGGCAGTAAGAATGCTTAACATAACTATTGGTATATTATTTTTAAGTGTGAAATCATATATATGATCAAAATCATCCAGGCCGCCTGAATCAAATCCAATAACAAATGCTGAAATAATATTTATTCCTTTACTGTAAATTTTATTTATTGCCTCTTCATAATTTTTTATATTGTTATGAAATTTTCTTGATTCCTTTAAACTATTTGGATTAACGCTTTCAAATCCGATTAAAATATACATACAGCCTGCTTTTGCCATGAGGTCTAAAAGTTCATCATCCCTTGCAACATCTATGCTACATTGACACATAAAAGTTATATTTTCATGTGCTAATTTTTTCATTAATTCTTTTGCATATTTCTTATTAAATGTAAGATTATCGTCAACAAAAAAAATTGTTTTACACGGCGCTGCTTTAACTTCTTTGATGACATTATCAACTTCCCTGTATTTCATCTTATTACCGTAAATTTTATACACAAGACAAAATTCACATTTAAAAGGGCAGCCTCGTGAAACTTGAATCGGAGTTGATAGTATATTGTTTTTTTTAACTAGATCCCATCTCGGTAAAGGACTTGTTTTAAAATCATTTTCAGTTTTTCTTATATAAACTTTTTTAATTTTATTCTTTTCAAAATCTTTTAAGCATTCTTCCCATGCCCCTTTAGCTTCACCTATTATTAAACTGTCCGCATGATTTTCAGCGCTGTCCTGCATAAATGAAATACAAAATCCACCCAAAACAACTTTTACTTTTTTCTCTCGATACCAATCGGCTATCTCATAAGCTCGTTTTAAATTTGAAATTACAGATGTGATCCCGACAATATCCGGCATTTCGTTTTTTGGTATTTTCTCAATATCTTCATCAATAATTCTTATATCATAATAATCAGGTGTTAAACTGGCTACAATTGGTAAACCGAGAGGTACGGTCAGAGTTTTTTTCCCCATAAGTACAGCAAATTCTTTTTGAACCATGTAATGTTTATAATTTGCTTTTGGATTTATTAAAAATAGTTTATATTTTTTTTTATTTTTTTTATTCATTTTCTTTATTCATTTTTTTAAAATATCAAACAGCTAAAAACACAATTTATATTAACATGTATAAATATTAAAAGTAAAGAAATTTAATTAAAAAATTTTAGAAAAACTTAGATATTATTTAAATGAAAATTTTATATATTTTATTTTTTATTGACATTTTTATTTTTATTGACTATAAATTTTAATCCTTTAATAAATATATGAGCCTTTAATAATTAGGAGTATCTATTGAAAATATTATTAATTAATCCTCCTCGATCAATGGAAAATAAGGTTTATGACTATGCTCCTGATGATGCAAAACAGTATGTTCATAGAAAACTTATAGGCCCTCCTCTGGGATTATTAACAATCGCAGCTGCATGTAAGGATAAATATGACGTAGATGTTTTAGAAATGAAGGCAATTTATGATTTAAATCCCAATTCGCCAAGTATTTCAGATTTAACAATTGATAATTTAAAAAGATTTAACCCTGATATTGTTGGAGTAACATTTATTGCCAGTGAATTTCCATATGGAATTGAAATATTTAAAGCTGTAAAAAAATACAATCCCGATATATTAACTGTTGCCGGTGGACTGCATGCAACAATATACCCGGATAGTTTTATAGATAAATCAGTTGATATTGTATGTCCGGGGAGAGCCGTAATAAGCTTTCTTAAAATAGTTGAGGCAAAAATTAAAAACCTGGATTTTAAATCAATTTCAGACATTTATATAAATACAAAAGAAGGACTTATAAAAACCAAAGGAAAACCCTATAAATTTAATCCGGTAGATAAAGATTATATTGTACCGGACAGATCTTTTATAAAAAAATGGCTTCACGCATATAAGCTTGTAAAAACAAAAGGTCCGACAACATATTTATATACTTCCCTGGGATGTCCTTACAAATGCACTTTTTGTTCAATCTGGCCGCAGTTTGATTCAAAATTTCATCAGAGAGGTATTGAATCTATTATAAATGAACTTAAAATCCTTGATGAATATTCCATCGTCAGATTTGCCGATGCGAATACAATCGTCAACGCAGATCATATAGATAAACTTTTTGATAGGATCAAGGAAGAAGAAATTAATAAAGAATATGTAATGGATATAAGATTTGATACTATTGTAGATAATCCAAAATTAATTGAAAAAATGACCAAACTCGGATTAAAAGCTGTTATCTGCGGATTCGAATCTTTTAGAGAAGAAGAATTAAAAAAATATAATAAAAGCTCATCTGCGAAATTAATTGAAAAAGCGATAAAAATATTAAATTCAAATGGTATTTGGGTAAGAGGCAGTTATGTTGTTCCTCCGGATTACGATGAGGATGATTTTAAGGCAATGGCCGAATATTCAAACCAGCATAAAGTTGTATTAGCCGGCTATTCCATCTTAACTCCTATGCCCGGTACAATTTTTTATAATGAAATCAAAGATCAAATAGTTGACTATGACTTAACTAAATATAATTTTTTTAACTGTGTATTAAAAACAAAACTTCCATTAGAAAAATTTTATAGAAATATAGGTGATTTATGGAAAATTAAACTGGGAGATTTTACTCTTAAACAGGATGTACAATTCGAAAATTAAAATTTTTCCAGCCATTTTTTTAAGAATACTTTATCAATGTATTCTTTATCCGGAAGAAAAGGTAATTCTTTTATATCTTTATCCCAATCAGGAAAAACTTTATCTGCATATTCATTACAATAATCGCAGTCATTACAATTGTATTCGGTACCGTCGCATTCTTCATTAAAAAATTTTTCATAGAATCCGTCCATTTTACTTAAATCCATTTTATTTAGCATTGTTGACTTTTTAAAAAACGGTATATAGTTATCTGTATTGTTTGTATAATATTTTACACAATTGATATTATCCTCAGAATGATCTCTTCTTTCACCAATCTTAAAAACATTAATTCCTATTTTCTGGTAATACTTAATATCCTCTCTTCTTACAAACATTGCACTTACTGCAATATTTTTATTATAATGAGACTCCGCTAAACAAGGCACATAAGGCGGAAGATAATCCCTGCTTGGGATTTTTGTAGAATGCCCATAGTATTGCGCATGCCAATTTCTCATCGGACATCCCATTATACATGGAACTGTACACATAATCTCAAGCCTTTCAGGATTCCATCTTTTAACTACTTTTTTTAATAGCTTAAAATTTTTATTTGCAAATTGAGAGACAATAACAATATCTGATTCTAGATCATCAAATAAAAATTTAAATTTTCCCATGCTGTTTACATTATAATGAGATGATATTTTTATTTTCACTTCAGGAGCAATCTTTTGAAAAACCTTTGTTAGATACGGCTGAGCAAGTGTAATATAATCAACCTTAAATTTTTTTAAGAACTCCCCAATTTTTTTAATTTCGTCGATTCCGCCTTCTGTAAATTCAACATTACCGCTGCATCCGGGATTTAATAAAAATGTTGTATTCATTCCCAATTCTTTTGCTTTTAGAAAATCTCTGCCCAAATCCTCATATGTCACCAATCTGTCTACATCAGAATTTTGAAAACGACCTGAACCGAAATGAGAATCATCAGGCATATATATCCCTGCCCATATTTCTGAGACTCCAAGCGCTGCATATTCTTCTAAACATTTAGAATCATGATTATATGCAGCAGTAAAATAGGGTTTTTTTAAATAAATATCATTATTCATAAAGTAAATCCAATTAAAAAAAGAATTTATAATTTATCTTTTTAAGTTTTTTATAATTTAACATCTCAATTATTTTAGTTATTATAATGGAAAATCCTGTAATTTTAAACAAAAATTTTGTATATATTAAAATCTTCCATAAAGGAGAACGAGGAAAAACAAGTTTCAAAAATAATCTAAAAAACACAGGTAATTGAGCGCTTATATCATACATAAAAAAATTATAATATTTAAAAAAATAAATTACTGATAATAATTTAATGGTTTTAAGATCAATATTTTCAGGTTCATATCCAAAGGGGCTAAAAAAATTATCACTTGTTATATTAGGATTTTTCTGCAAGAGCCTCCTAGATATAGGAGAATCTTTATATACCCTAAGACCAATTCCAGAAAATACTATATCCCATAAGGAAGAAACCTTTTTCATTAATTGAAAAGTTTTAATTATAGTCTCATAGGATTCCCCTTCAGCACCGAGAATAAGAAACCATTGTATAGAATGTACTTTTCCTTTTAATAGTTTTGATGCAGTTATTATATCACTGCTTGTAAAATTTTTACCCAACTTTTCTAATACTTCATCACACCCTGATTCTACACCAACACCTACATCTGATACTCTGCATTTTTTCAACAAGGCTGCAAATTCTTCATCAACAGCTTTCGGATTTATAACCATTGAAAATAAATTCAACCTAATCTTTCTGTCTGCAATTGCCCTTAAAACATTCTTTGCATGATCCAGGGGAATATTAAAAATACTGTCAACAATCTCAACATTTTTTATATTACTGTTTTTTATAATATCTTCAATCTCATCCACAATAAGTTCCGGATCCCTATATCTGTAAGTATAACCTTCTATGCCATTATATGTACAATATGAACATTTTAAGGCACAGCCTCTTTTTGTTTGAATCTGTATAGTTGTATTATAGACTTTATATTTAAATAAATTTAAGTATTTATAAGGTTTTGCAAAAGGAATACTGTTTAAATCCTTTAAATACTCGGGTTTGTTTTTTTCTATTATTTTCCCATTCTTACGCCATATCAATCCGCTCATTTTACTTACTGATTTGCCTTTTTCGAGTCTACGT
Organism: uncultured Spirochaetales bacterium; assembly: GCA_964646595.1. GTDB lineage: Bacteria > Spirochaetota > GWE2-31-10 > GWE2-31-10 > JAFGQB01 > CAZYID01. The sequence goes on from CAZYID010000027.1 coordinate 15,535, forward strand.
ACTAGTTCTAAAAAAGCAAATTCTCCATCACCATAAATCGCATATTCTAAATCTAAATAATTCAATATTTCTTCACCATTAATTCCAACTGCGGCTCCCCCTACTACTATCGGACCGGAAAAATACTTTTTACAGTAATCTGTAACTTTTTCCTTTACATGCTTTATTAAAAATAAATCTTTTGATCCACTGGAAGCATCGATGTTTCTTATGGTTACACCGATAACATCAGGTTTAAAAAAATTAATTTCATCCCTAATTGCTTTTTCAGTATTTCTAATAAAACATAAATCGAGTATTTTTACATTATAATCCTCTTTTTCCAATGTTGACGCGATATAACAAAGTCCTATAGGAATCAATGGATACGGGACTTTTAATTGATTGGAATTAATCAAAAGAATATTCATAAAAACCTCACAACAAATTAAATAATTATGTATTACCCACCACTCCGATATATAGAGTATATTTAAAAAATTAAAACTGTAATTATGTCGGAGTTATACTAAACCTGAACAATAAGAAATCGTAAAAATAAAATATCCAATGGATATTAGCTGATAGTATTTAATTTATTTTTTTATACACTGTCTGGTTACAACATGAAGAAGATTAGAATTTAAGGCCCAAAGTGCTGTATAAAAACTTCTTGTGTGTATAAAAGTCTGCATAAATTTTTTAAAAAGAGTTCCTGCAGAGAGCAACTTTTTTGCATATTTAGACATATATTTCTTAAACTCATCATTAGTCATATTTTTCATCTCAAATGTCAACTGAGTAAGATCATATTTATCCCAGTCTTTCGGATAATCTGTGTAAATAAGTCTATTATTCTTCTGAAAATCATTATATAAATCTGTTCCAGGTAAAGGAGTATAAACTTTTACTTCAATTACATCAATCCTGTTTTTAATAATATAATCCGTTTTACTCTTCATGCTTTTGATGGTCTCATTATCTAAACCGTATATGAATGCTCCTAAAACAGCAATCCCGTACTTATTGATATTCTTAAAAACTGTATCATAATCAACTGACATGTTTATTTTTTTGTTCATCCCTTCCAGTTCATCCATATTTGGTGATTCCAATCCTAGGAATACAACTTTGCATCCACTTTTTGATGCCCAGTAAAGAACTTCTTTTTTTGTGCCGAAGTTTATTGATGACTGGCAGAACCATTCTTTCTTAATCTTGCGTTCAACCATTCCTTTAAAAAGATCAATTGTGCGCTGTTCAGAATCTTTGCCGTACCCTAGTATATTATCATCAACAAAAAAAACATGATGATTTGGAATTTTCTCAAGTTCGTCCAATATTTCCTCAACAGGTCTCTGCCTGTATTTTCTTCCATTAATTGCAGATACAGCACAAAATGAACAGTTTAACGGGCATCCTCTTGAAGTTTGTATAGTCGCAAAAAGGTACCTATCGTCAAACAAATCTCTTCTAGGTACTATAAATTCATTAGCATTATTAGGAATGCCGTTATATTTTCTCTTCATTTTTCCTTTTAGAAAATCATTCAGCACAATTCCCCAAACTTTTTCAGCTTCTCCTATTACAACTGTATCAACATATTTTAAAGCTTCATCAGGCATAACTGTTGCATGAACACCTCCCATTACAACAGGAATATTTCTTTTTTTATATTCCTCAGCAATCTTATATGCCCTTGTTGCCGCAGAAGTGAGTCCGGTTATTCCTACAATATCTGCTTCTTCATATTCAAAATCTTTAAAATTTTCATCTATAAGTTTAATTTCATAATCATCAGAAGTTAATGCTGCAATAATGCCAAGTCCAAGCGGAGGTACAGCTGCTCCTGAATTTCTTGTTTTATTATTTTTATTTATTGGATTAATTAATACAAGCTTTTTCTTAAATTTTATGTTTTTAGGAGCAAATCTATCTTTTAGCTTTTTCATTTCATTATTTAAATCTTTAATTAAAATAATAATTGCAAGGATATATATAATTACGGAAAAAACAAGAAAACAAGTCGAGCTTATAAAATTAAAAAAACTCCTTGTTTCCAAAATAATAATCTGAGGAATAGTAATGGATAAAAAAACCGCAATTGGAATAAATACAGGAGCAAGATTTCTTGCTCTTAAAATGACATCCTTGTTTTTTACTGAAACATTTACAGCAATTAAATAAGTAAATGAAAAGCCCAGAATTAATAGGATGTTAGAGAATATAAAATAATGAAAATCACTTTTAGGTTGAATAATAAAAATTCTATAAAAGATAAAAAGAGTTATTGTAATTATATAAATAAAAAGGAATAAAAAATATTTAAATTTCATTTATTAATACCATTTTAAAAAACATGTATAATCTAATATATATTCTTTGTCAATCCCTACAATTATACATCCAGTTGTTTTGTGAATAATCGATATACTATTGGCTATATCAATTATTATTTTAATGATGAAATTATTTTTTTAAGCTGAATAAGAACTCTTTTTTCAGTATTCGCCACATCGATAAACATTTCTTTTCCTGCCACAAGTCCATCCTGCAGTTCTTTTCCATTTTTTGAAAACCAGTCAGGGTATTCTTCATTTTTCATAGGGATCTTTTTGCCTACTTTGAGTAAATGTCTTGAAGCATCTCTCCATTTTTCTCCAACATCAACCATCCCTTTTGCTGTTTCAAGGAGCGCGTCAGAATTAAATAGTTCAGAAGCTTCTTTTAAGAATGCTGCATATAAAAATCTAAATGCGCCTCCTCCGGTTCCCTGCTCTTCTAAGATTGTAGGAGTAAAAAGCATTCCTTCTCTTAGAGCATACCCGCTGTATTTCCTGGTCCAGTTTGGAATCTGTCTGGCAAACATCTTGATCCCAGATATACCAAAAATAGGCAGGAATATAGAAACAAATGGAGGAATAAGCATATTAAAACATGTTCTTTTTAACCCGGTTTTTACTGCTTTTTTCCAATTAATATTTTCAGGAATATTTTCAACATAAACAAGAAGATTATCTTTTGAGAATAAAGCATGAGTTTCCCATGCTAATTTCAATAAACCTCTTTCTAAAATACCTATCTCCGGTGAATACGGATCACTTATTGCATAATTATCACCTTCACGTCCTATAATAGTAATGAAATGAAACGGAGCATGAACCTGCATAAATGGAGGCAGATACTTCATATAAAACATTTCAACACATGCTGCTGCAGGCTGCCCGATATCAATAAGTTCATCCAATTTTTTTATTGCATCATCAGTGGTCTTAAATCTTTTAGAAAACAATTTAATACCGCATAATTTTGCTACATTATTTACTATTACTCCCATTGGAAGTCTTAATGCAGTAAGAGGAAATCCGCTTACTCCTTTTGCATTAAATAAATACCCGAAAACTATACCAGTTCCTATACCGAACATTAATGGTTCAGATACATCCAATCCGGCAAATTTCAATATATTCCTCACTGTTCCGGATTCACAGTGAGAAGCTACTTTATGCTCATAATTTTTAATTATCTTCATAAATCTCCTCTTTATTATTTTTTAATTATTATTTCTTGAATCAATCTTTCATTAATTTTATTTTCTTCTATATTAATTCCTTTTTTTATAGAAATAATATGAAAAAAATCAGCAACTGTAACTTCAAAAACCATTGCATATTTCTGTAAAATATCAACAGTAGCTTTTTTGAAACCTTCCGGAGTAAGATGCTTCTTTACTTTTGTTGGTGATGTTTTAATTCTAGAAGCCAAGTCTTTAGGATCAAGATTTTGCATATCTGCAAATAATTTAATAGGACTTATACTCCCATTCAAAAACTCATCCTTTAATCTTTTAAACTCTGTAGCCTTTGCCTGATAATAATCATCTCCGCATTTCAATTTACCTGCAACAGAAGGTGAATCAACTATCTCTTCAGCATTTCCCTTATTATTGGTTTTATATTGAACTATAGTGTAAGAATTATCATATTTTAATATTTCATCTGAAACAATCATTAACATCTCCTTATAAATTTTCTAGAAAAGATAATCTAAAGCCTATTTAAATTAAACTGGATTAAAAACACCATCCCTAAGTATAATGTTTTCATTATAAAAAACATGAATCAACGACTCATTGTATTTCATTAAAAAAAATATTATTTATCAAAATAATTTACATTTTATCCAATTCCTCTTTAATCTCATCATATTTATTTTTAGTCAAAGGATAAAATAATACTATTACTGCAGCAATAATTAAAAAGAAAGCCGGAATAGGCCCTAGAGCAAGCCGCATTCCAAACAATACTTTCTCTGATTGAGCATCTGCATTTGCTGCATAGCCTTGTTTTTCAAGCATCCCCTGTAAAATTGCCCCGCCGATAGCACCGCCTAGTGTAAATAAAAAATTCCAAATTCCATAATAACTACCTTCTTTTCGTTTTTTTGTTTTTACATAATCATATTCAACTGTATCCGGTATCATAGACCATGGACAGACAAATGTTGCTGACAGGCCAATACCGCAAAAACCAATTAAAATAAATATTTTTGGAATTCCCATTTTATGACCAAATAAAAATAAACATATAATACCAATAACTAAAAGAAATAAACCTGCAGAATATGCATTTTTTTTCCCGATTTGTTTTGAAAGCTTTACCCATAAAGGGAGAAATAATATTGCTATAAGAAAAATCACAACAAAACTTAAAACTACTGCTTCTTCCTGATTCAAAACATATTTAAAATAATAGGGTTGTACTGCAGTTATCAATGTAATCCCTATAACATTAAATGTCCATGTGAATAAAACATTAAGATATGGTTTATTTTTTAAACATTCTACAATCGATTTACCTGATTTAATATCCTCTTTATCTGGAGTGCTTTCTTTTTCTTTTACACTAAAAAATGTAATTAATGAAACAATCAATATAATAAAACCAAAAATTATACCTGCCACACTAAAAGCTGTTTTTTCATCAATTGGCGCCCAAGTATGAGATTTTACTATTATACCAAATCCAATTGTACCTAATAACGTTCCGATAATTGCAAAAAACATTCTCCATCCATTGAGATTTGTCATCTCATCGTAATCAGTAGTTAATTCAGGAGTTAAAGACGAATACGGTATTGCAATTAGAGAATGAGCCAAACATGCAAGAAAATAGGCAATAATTGCCCAGGCAAAAAGAGGCATCTGGCCTTGTATGGCGGGAGCTTTGAAAAGTACTGCCATTGTTATTAAACTTGCTATTGCACCTATTAAAATATAGGGTCTTCTTCTACCCATCTTTGTTTTTGTCTTATCTGATAATAATCCGATACCCGGATCTATTACAGCATCAAATAATTTACCTAATAAAAAGGCTAATGCAGTAAACTTGGGATCAAGTCCTACTACATCGGTAAAATAATACATAAGCCATATGGCAATTATAGTAAAGAATACATTAGCACCGGTATCACCGACACCATAACCAATCTTTTTACCTAATGTAAGTTTTTTTCTCATAAAAATCCCTATCTGTAAAAAATACTTTTATAATAAAATCTATATTAAAAATAGTTATAATAGAATTATTATCAATAAAATTTAATATAAAAAACTAAAATGATATTATATATGAAATAGCATAAAACTTATTATATGAATATCATTTATACATTTAATTTTAAACATAATACACAATTTCAATTCAAAACTCAACCAGTACTTAATAGTTTTTTAATATTATGAAAGATAAAATTTGGAGAGAGAAGGAATTCTTTATACTATTGGTTGGACATTCGATTCGTTTCT
>CAZYID010000028.1:0-21143 GCA_964646595.1 uncultured Spirochaetales bacterium
AATTTCTAATATTTTATTCCCTGATTTTATATTTAATTTATCAAGCATAAATGCAACCATACTTGGTTGTGAACATGTCTGATTATATCCAATTGCTAAAGGTGTATCTTCATACGCAAATTTTTTTACAGAAAAAGGTAAGAAATTTATTCTATCAACTTCTAACATTGCCTCTAAAATTTTTTCATCTCTTTTTATATTATCAAGATATCTATTTGCTTTAATTCTTATGAAATCAATAAGTTCATTATTTGAATTCAATTAAAAATTCCTTGTTTTGTTTTTTTATTAGGAAAAATAAAAATTTTTTTAAAATTATAAAATATTTTTATAATAATTAATTAAGAAAGCGTGATCATCTTTTTTTATATCAATAAACATAAAACCGTAAAAATACGATGATTCTTCTTTAAATTTTCTTACAATCTTAGCTGAAATATATAATTTTTTTTGATTTATTTCTAGAATTAAATCAATATTATGATTTAATAATAGCAGGTCTTCAAAGGAATTATTTCCATGTTTAATTGCTAATCCTCCGGGACTTAAATCATAAATTGGAAGTGAGAAATTCTTTATATTTTTATCTTCTTCCTTAAAATAATTATTATGTTTTAAAGAGTATGATAGTATACGCGAAAATTGATGTGCATAGTTTAAAATATTTAAGTTTATTGGTATACTTTTATTATATTGATAATTGGTTAGATAGATTAAGCCAACTACATAATTTCGGTAAATAACCGGTATAATTGCTTTAGAAAAAATATCATTTTTATAAAGTTCAGCTAAATATTTTGCGATATTTTTATTTATTAAATACGGCAATGTTTTATTTACTAATTTTTCAAATCTAGCCCAATCACCTTTAAGTAATATTTGAATATTGTCTGATATTTGTTTTTGAGGAAAATCCAAAGAAACATCCGGAAGATATAAAACTTTTCCATATTTTATTACTATTTTTTCTTCAATAGAATTAATTGTATCATTTCTCAGCATTTTTATTTTATTATCAGAAACTAATGAAGTCATTTTTTTATTGAATTTGCTTAATATATTTTCAATTTTTATATCAAAAAAATCTGCCTCAATTGGCGGTTTTATTGGATAATAATGACGTTCTGTAGTAGGATAATCTAATAATATTAAATCACCTTTTATTTTAAAATCTATATTTAATTTTCCATAAACTTGTTTTCTATCATATTTTCTTTTTTGATTTTTAGTGATTTTTTCCGGATTAACAATAATAACAGTATTACCCTGTGATTTTATGATTTTTGAGTTAAAATGATGATAATTGTTTTGAAAATAAAAATAGATATCTATGTCTAAATTTTCTTCTAATTCTTTATCAAAAAAAGATATTAAATCAATTTGAAGTTCTTTAGTAGATTGTTTTAATAAGTTTGCAATTATTTTTTTGTCATCATATCTAATTTCTAAACTTATCTTATTGAGAATGATAAATTTAAAAATGAATTCTTTTTCTACATTTCCTAATATTTGGTTTTTATTTTTGGATGTATCCATTTTGTTTTCAATTTTTTAAAATATTTTTAAAATATGGATTAAATTTTTTCTCGATTTCCATTGTTGTTAATGGTCCTTTTCCTGGATAAATTATTAAATGATCCGGTAAAGATAAAATTTTTTTCTTCATAATATCAAATTCATATTCAGTAGGATGTTTTTTTTCCTCAAAAGCAGTTAATGAACCAGCTTGAAAAACATTACCTGTAAATAGAGCATCATTAATTAATATTGATATTGCATCAAATGTATTAACCGGTGTTTCAATGATTTTGAATTCGAGATCTTTTTCTTTTATTATAAAATTATTTCTAACTTTAATTGCATTAAAATCAAGAATGTTTTCATGAAATGCATATATTTCAGCATCATATATATTTTTAATTAAAGGTATCCCGGCAGTCTGGTTAATTGTATTTTGTGTTATAATGATTTTTTTTATTTCAACCTGAGTGCTTTTTACAAGTTTATAAACATTTAAAGCAAAAGAACCTGGATCAATAATAACTCCGGATTTGTTTTTATCATCAGTAATAAGATATATATTTGAAACAGTTTCGGGATTTAAGGTTGTATAAATTTTCATACAATAATATCCTTATTCTTAGAATCAATATTCCTGCAATTAACCAAAACAGCATCCTGATAATTTGATGTTTTTAAAGTTGTTTCATTAAATTCTATATCCTGAAAAAAAGTATTTTTTAAATTACAATTTTTAAAAGTTGTAGCTTTACAATTACTACTTATAAATCTTGAATAACTTAAATCAACATTTTTGAAAAAAGTTTTATTAATATTTACACCTATAAAATTAGAAGAAAAGATGTTTGCTTCTAAAAAGTTTGCATTTTTAAGATTTGCTCCGCCAAATATTGAAAATAAAATTTCACTATTTGAAAATTCAGAATTTTCAAGATCTGCGAAATCAAAAAAAGTGGAGATCATTGTTGCTTTTGAGAAGTTAACATTTTTTAAACTGCATTTTGAAAATAATGAAAATGATAAATCTTTATTTGAGAAATTAATGTTATCAAAGGGAATGTAGGAAAAATTATAGTTTTTTATTATTTTATTTTTATTAATAAAATTATGTATTTCAGTAATTGTTTTATTTTTATCATCAATATGCTCAAAACAAAAATCTGATGAGAATATTGCTTTGTTAAGACATTTTTTATTTTTACATTTTGAGAATGTCATAAAATTCCTTGTTTTAATAATCAACATAACATTCTATCATATATTTTTTTAAATTTAAGAATTTTTTTTAAAAAATTCATTTTATTTTGTATTTTAATTGTTTTACAGGGACTGAGCATTTTAATTAAAAATAAATTATTAAAAAAATTAAAATATTATTTTTTAATTAAATAAAAAAATAATATTCCGATATTTAAATTATAAATAAAGGTGGGAAAAAATGATTAGAGGAATATTTACAAGTGCTTCCGGAATGAACGTTATGCAGTCAAAACTTGACATAATTTCTAATAACCTGGCAAATGTTGATAAGACTGGATATAAAAAAGATATTGGAATATCAAAGGCATTCCCTGATATTCAAGTAAGACGGCAAAATGATGATGGATTAGTTGTTTTCCCATTAGGAAGTTATGACAAAATGCCTTTTGTTGGAAAACTTGGTACTGGAGTAGAGTTAAATGAGTCATTTACTGTTTTCTCACAAGGGAATTTAAAAGAAACAAATAATGATTTTGATTTTGCTCTTGATGGAAAAGGTTTTATGACAATTGAAACAGAAAAAGGAGAAAGATACACAAGAAACGGTACTTTTACAATTGATAAAGAAGGTTTTCTTGTTACAAAAGATGGTCTTAAAGTATTATCTGAAACAGGTTATATTCAAATAAAAAAGAATAATTTTATTATAGATAAAGAAGGAAATATTTACCAGAATGGTGAATATGCGTATGATCCGGAACGATTAGTTCAAAAAGATGAAAATGAATGGTTAGACATCGAATTTGTTGGAAGATTAAAGATTGTAAGATTTCCAAGAGAAAGGGAGTTGAGAAGAGAAGGTAATTCGATGTATTATGAAGATGAATTTACAGGGCAGCCGTATATTGCACAAGATGATGAAAGACCAAAAGTATTACAGGGATTTATAGAATCAGCTAACGTTAATCCAGTTACTGAGATGGTTAAAATGATTGAAGTTCAAAGAAACTATGAAGCTAACCAAAAAGCAATATTATCACATGACCAACTTTTAGGTCGAGTTATTAATGACGTTGGTATAATGAGATAAATCTATTTAACCAATAATAGCGATTGCTTCAATTTCGATTTTTACATCTTTTGGCAACCTGCTTACCTCAACTGTTGATCTTGCAGGGTATATTGTATCATTAAAAAATTTTGAATATTCTTCATTCATTAATGTAAAATCATTCATATCCTTTAAAAAAATTGTTGTTTTTACTATACAAGATTTATCTAATTTTTTAGTTTTTAAAATATTCTCTAAATTAGTTAAGCATTGAAGAGTTTGTTTTTTTATATCATCACTTATCAAATTTCCCTTTAAATCAAATGGGATTTGTCCAGATAAAAAAATAAATTGTGATGTTATTATACCCTGATTATAAGGACCAATTGCTTGTGGCGCATCATTAGTTTTAATTGATTCTTTCATGAGTTATTCCTCCATTTTAACTTGTTAATATATTTTATAAATTAAATATAATGCCGAAATTTATTTTATAAGGTTTTATTAATAATAATTTTATTATAATATAATATTAAGGAAATAAAAAACAGTGTCTAAAAATAAATTATTTTTTATTTTTCTATTTTTAATTATTACTTTTTTTATTTATTCTATTGAACCATTAAGTGACGGATATAAAGATATTAAATTAGGAATGAGCATGGATCAGGTGCGTGGTATTTTAGAAAAAAGTATTGAATTTAATTATAAGAAAGAAGAGATTTTAACTTTTCGACTGGAGCCTGATACAGAGATAATATCTACAGAAGGTTTTCGTAATTATATTATTAATGCATATTTCCATTTTTCTCATGATCAGCTTTTTCAAATTATTTTAAAATTGCATACAAAAAAGATAGGATATTATAATTTATTAAAACAGTTTACTGAGCGTTTTGGTAAATCTACAAAACTAAGTCCAACAAAAGCTTCGTGGGATAATGAGAAAATAAGAATTATTATAGAAAAGCCCTGTACACTTAAATATGTTTATTTGCCTATTTGGAATGGATTATTAAAGAATGATAATACTTCAGATCATATTTTAGACATAAACAGAGAAAAATTCATTGATGATTTGTAGAAAATAATACATTGTTTTAAACATATTTAATATAAAGTAGAATTTTATAAATTTATATTAAATCCAACATTTATTATTTTATTTTTAAAATTAATATTAAAATATGGTTTAATTTTATTATTATTTTCAAAAAATATAAGCTTATTATATTTCCATAAATTTATTTCAAATCTTATCAGATAATATAATGAATTAAGAAAAGAAAAAATAACAATAAAATCAGAACTTAAGTCGGTGAGAGAGCTCATTTTATTTGTAATGTTATCTTTAGAGCTTTTAAAAGAGCATTTCAAATAATCTATACTATTTAGTGGGATATATTGATTGTAATTTAGAGGAATGAGAAATGATTTTATATTTATGAAATTTATGAACTTATTATTTAAGTTGAAATTTTGAGTTTTATTTTTAATAAAATATTTTTTTTGATTTGAAAATAATGAAATACTGAATATAAAAATAAAGAATATAATTAAAATAGTTTTTTTATGTTTTATGATAATTTTTCCTTTTAATTTTTATTTTTTATTTTATTCTTTATAATTTTTTTTTCAATAGTTTGATTTTTCGGATAAACGAAAATTTTTTGATAAATAATATAAAAAAAATAACAATTATATTTAAAATAAATTGAAGTAATAAATTGTAATTATATTTAAATTTTTTTATTTCTAAAACAATGAATCTTCTCAAATTAACTCAAAATTCAATAATTAGTAAATATTTTTGGCAAATTATGATATTTATTTTGACTTTTTTGCTAAATAATGCTAATTTTGTTGCCATATTTTAAAATATTGGATAATTAAAGACTTTTTATGAATGGAATGACAGGGTATTCTTGCAAAGAGCAATACATTGACAATGTTTATGTTTTTACTGAAATTAAAAGTGTTAATTCTAGATTTTTAGATATTAATGTTTTTGTCCCTTCTTATTTAAATTTTTTGGATATTAAAGTTAGAGACTTATTAAAAAAGAAATTAAATAGAGGAAAAATAGATGCTTCAATTTCAATTAAATTTACTGAAAATGCATATGACATTAAAGCTGATTTAAATTTAGCAAAACAATATGTTGATAATTTAAAAAAAATTATTAATAAATTTGATTTAAAAGATGATTTAAGGTTATTTCATTTAACAAAATATGATGATGTTATTAATGTTGAACGTAAAAAAGACTATGGTAAATATTGGAATATAATTTCAAATAGCCTTTTATATAACTTAAACGAAGTAAATCAGATGAGACAAAAAGAAGGAGAGTCAATTAAAAAGGATTTACTAAGTATTATTAAAAATATAAGCACAAATGTTAATAGTATAGATAAAAATATTCCAAAAATGGAAAAGGATATTTATAATAATTCAAAAAAGAAAATAAATGAAATTTTAAACAATAATATTGATGAAAATAGATTAATGAATGAAGTTGCAATATTAATAAGCCGCAGTTGTATTAATGAAGAAATAAAAAGATTGTTAAGTCATATTGATCAATTTAAAAGTATTTTAAAAGAGAAAGATACTGTTGGTAAAAGACTTGATTTTTTATGTCAGGAAATGCATAGAGAAATAAATACAATTGGCAGTAAAGCAACATTAGTAGACTTAACTGGAAATGTTATTTCTATAAAAAATGATATAGAAAAAATGAGAGAACAAATAAGAAATGCTGAATGATTACTGATGGAGGTTATATAAATGGATGGAATTAAATTAATAAATATTGGGTATGGAAATGTTGTTCATGCAAATAGAATTATAAGCATAATCAATCCTGATTCTGCTTCTTCAAAGAGATTAAGAAATGAAGCAAAAAAAGGTCAGATGCTTATTGATGCGACACAGGGAAGAAAGACTAGAGGGATTATAATAACTGATTCTAATCATGTTATATTAACTGCCATGCAGCCTGAAACATTAAGCCAGAGGATGGTGATTATTAAGGAGTAATTTGTTTGGATAAAAAAGGTCGTCTGATTGTAGTTACAGGACCTTCCGGAGTAGGCAAAACAACTCTAATTAAAAAACTTATTAATAACAATAAAGATAAAATTATTTTTTCAATTTCTTTTACATCAAGATTACCTAGAAGAAATGAAGTAAATGGAATTGATTATTATTTCATTTCAAAAAAAGAATTTGAAAAAGGAATTAAAAATAAAAGATTTTTAGAATATGCATTAGTACATGATAATTATTACGGAACAGATAAAAATCAAGTTGAAAATATCCTTTTATCTGGTAAAGATTGTTTATTAGATATTGATGTTCAAGGTGGGCTGAATATCATGTCAAATAAAATAAAAGCTTTATTTGTTTTTATCGCACCACTCTCAATTGATGTTTTAAAAAAAAGACTTTTAAATCGATCTACTGATTCTATAGAAATAATTGAGAAGAGAATAAAGAATGCTGAAAAAGAACTTAAAGAAAAAGAAAAATATCAATATATTATTATTAATGATAATATTGATAGAGCTTATAATGAATTAGAATCAATATTATTTAATAATTAAATATTTGGAGGAAAAATATATGATTGTACCACTTGATGAACTTATTGATTTCACTGGTAATAGATACGAATTAACCTGCGCTGCAATAAAAAGAGCAATTCAAATTAATTTAACAGGTGATGAAGAATTAAAAAAGAATAAGGGAAAAATTGTCCCAACATCATTGAGACAGGTTTTAACAAAAAAAGTACAATATAAAATGGAAGAATAATTTAATATTTTTAATATATAAAAAGTATTATAAATATTTATAAAATTGGTTTATCTATGAATAAATTTGCTGTTGCTATTTTTGGACCAACAGGAGTTGGGAAATCATCAATAGCATTGGAGCTTGCTAAAGAAAATGGAGAGATAATTTCTGTTGATTCTATGCAAGTTTATAAATTCATGGACATTGGAACTGCGAAACCAAGTAAAGAGGATCAGGAATTAGTTAAACATCATCTTATTGATGTTATTTGTCCGGATGTTCAATTTTCTGCCGGAGAATTTAAAAGACAAGCACAAGAATTAATTCAACAAATTTTTAAAAATAATAAAACTCCATTTTTGGTTGGAGGTACAGGACTTTATTTTTCATCTTTAGTGAGAGGAATGATCGATATCCCTAAAATTGATGATAAAGTAAAAAAGAATATTATTTTAAAATGGGATAAAATCGGACAACAGAGGATGTATGATAGTTTAAAAAGGCTTGATTATGATTATTCAAAAATAATACATCCAAATGATAAACAAAGAACATTAAGAGCTTTAGAAGTTATTATTGGTACCGGAAAGAAGTATTCGAGTTTTTTAAATAAAAATAATAAAAAAGAAGATTTTAATTATATTTTAATCGGTATAAATGTTGAAAGAAAGAGTTTATATGAAATAATCAATAATAGAGTTGATCAAATGATTGAAAACGGATTAGTTGATGAAGTAAAAGGTCTTTTAAAAAAAGGATATTCAAGAAATAATCCAGGATTAAAAGCAATCGGATACAAAGAAATAATTGATTATTTAGATGGAAAAAATTCTTTAGAAGAAGCTGTTTTAAGCGTTAAAAAAAATTCTAGAAGATATGCAAAAAGACAATTAACCTGGTTCAGGAATATTTCTGATGTTAATTGGTTTGAAAATAACGACATTAAAGGAATAAAAGAATTTTTAAATTCTAAAATTAATATATTGTAGTTTATAATTTAATTATTTTATAAAGCATATGAGTAATTTTGGAATTTATAAAAATTTTTCTTGACACTTTAGTTAATAATATGGATAATCAGGCGCATTTTAAATAACAAGCTTTTTTAAAAATTGAAAAATTTTAATATTGTTAATTTTAAAATATAAATAGATTAAAAGATTAAGAGAAAGAGGTTAAAAATGCCTTCAGTTAAGAAAAAGAGAAGAGCTAAGATTTCTAAGCATAAACGAAAAAAGAAACTTAGAAAAAATCGTCACAAGAAGAAATAATTTTATTTATAATTTAGGCGTTTAATAGTTGAACGCCTAAATTAATCTTTTTTTTAAAAATTAAAAAATGTTTATTTACTCTCCTTATTGTTTTATTAATTCTATACATATAAAAAACCGATAAATAAAATAGCTCTAATTTATTATGAAATAAAGCTAAAAAAAAATGTAAAAATAATTAAAATGTTTTTTATTTTTATTAAAAATAATAGAATATAAAGTAGGAGAAATATTTTGAAGAAAGTTTTAACAGTATTTATTTTAATAATTCTGTTTTTTTCTATTTATATTTTTTCTGATTCTATTTGGGATGATAAAGCCGGAGATGTTTATAATAGAAAAATATTTTATAAAGTTGGTGATTCAATAAAAATAATAATAACTGAGAGTTCAAAATATGAATATAAATCATCTACTAAATCTTTAAAATCATATGATATTGATATTTCCGGCGGTGAATTATCCGGATTATTCAGTTTCTTGCCAAAAGGTTATGTTCAAGAAGATAAAAAAAGTCTTGATAATGATACTTTAAGAATTGAAAATGTTTTACAGGGAAGAATTTTAAGGGTTGGTGATGGATTTGTTACTATTAGGGGCACAAAAAGAATACAGATGAATAATAAAATTAGTACTATTGCAGTCACAGGAGATGCCTATTATGCTGATATTGTTGATAATTCAATAATGTCAAGTAAAATGATAAATCCAACATTGAGTTTGACTACATTACTGGATAATCAACGTAATGTTATAACAGAACAGGATTTATTAAGAGAAGTATTAAATCCTGATGCTACTACTGATATACTAGAATCAACGAAATTATCTGAAGAAAAAAAGAGAGAAATTCTTTTAAATTTTTTCAATAAAATGCTTAATTTGATATTTTAATAAAGGTTTTATTAATGCTAAAAAAAATAAAATCCCCATTAGATTTAAAGAAAATACCTAAAAAAGATTTACCTGAATTATGCAAAGAAATAAGAGAGAAAATAATTTCAGTAATGTCCAGGAACGGAGGTCATTTAGCAAGTAATCTAGGTGTTGTAGAATTAACAACTGCAATGCATTATGTATTTAACGCACCTGAAGATCAAATAATTTTTGATGTGGGGCATCAGTCATATATTCATAAATTATTAACAGGAAGAAACGAAGAATTTGATTTTATTAGAAAAAAAGGCGGGATAAGCGGATTTCCTAGAAAAAAAGAATCTATGTATGACATTGTTGATTCCGGTCATTCTTCAACATCTATTTCATCCGGTATCGGATTAGCAGTAGCAAATAAATTTAAAAATAAAAATAATAATATTATAGTTGTAATTGGAGACGGTTCATTAACCGGCGGTGAAGCATTTGAAGGATTAAATTTTACCGGACATTTAGAAATCCCTTTAATCATTATATTAAATGACAATGAAATGTCTATTGGAAAAAATGTAGGTGCAATATCAAATTTTTTAAATAAAATAGCTGTTTCAAATTTTTATCAAAGAATAACAGAATTTTTTGATAAAAAATTAAAAAAAGCATCAGGTCCGGTAAGAACTATTTTAAAATTTTTAAAAAAAATTAAAAGAGGTTTTAAATTTTTAGTTGAGTATGAAAATGTTTTTACAAGTCTTGGATTTGAGTATATAGGACCTATTAATGGACATGATATTAATGAATTAATATATATCTTAAAGGGTGTGAAGAAAAATATAAATCATCCTGTATTACTTCATGTAAAAACTATAAAAGGTAAAGGATTTCAATTAGCTGAAGGAAATCCATCAGCATTTCATGGTGTTACACCTTATTTAATGGTTTCAGGGAAAATCGAATTAAAAGAAGAAAAATCATTTACTGAAATTTTTTCTGAGAAAATATTAGAAATGGGTCAGAAATATAATGATGTAGTTGCTGTTACAGCTGCTATGGAAGCTGGAACCGGATTAAATTTATTTAAAATAGAATTTCCTGATAGATTTTTTGATGTAGGTATTGCAGAGCAGCACGCAGTAACATTTTGCGGTGCATTATCAGTTGGCGGTTTAAAACCGGTGCTTGCGATTTATTCTACTTTTCTTCAAAGAGCAATTGACCAGTTATCACAAGATATCTGTATAAGTAAAATACCTGTTATATTTGCTGTTGATAGAGCCGGTATAGTAGGTGCTGACGGTGAAACACATCAAGGTCAATTTGATATTACTTTTTTAAAAATGCTTCCTAATATGACTATAATGGCGCCATGTGATGCTACTGAATTAAAAATGATGCTTGATTATGCATATAATAATATTAACGGTCCAGTTGCAATTAGATATCCAAAAGATACTGCAGAGATATCACAGCTAGACAATTATCATCCCTTAATTAAAACAGATCCTTTTATGATTATAAAAGAAGGTTTTGATATATTAATAATTGTAATAGGACCATTTGTAACCTGTGCAAAAGAATGTTTAGAAGTATTGCAGGAAAATAAAATAAATCCTGGATTAATATATTTAAGAATTATAAAACCTTTAAATATTAATAAACTTAGAAATGTAATAAGAAAATATAAAACTGTTTTAGTTATTGAGGAAAATGTATTTTCAGGGTCAGTGTCTCAAGAAATCGCAAGTATAATTTCAAAAGAAGAAACCAAAATTTTATTTTCTTCAATCAGCCTGCCTGATGAATATATTGAACATGATACACGAAAAAATATTTTAGCAACATTAGGTTATGATAAAGAAGGAATTCTTAAAGTTTCTTATGAATTGTTAAAAAAAACTAGTGTACTTACTTAAGTTCAGAGGATATTTTTAAAAAGTTTTATTGAAAATTTTTTTTAAGCTATTTTTATTCAATTATGTCAAATTATTGACATAAATTATTAATAAAGATATAATCTCATTAAAATTCTAATAGCATTCAATTCATATTTTTTTTATTTTAATAATTTATCTGGAGGCTTAAGCATATAATGAAGAAGTTAATAATTATTTTTGTTGTTTTTATTATTTTATTTTTAGGTTGTGTAAATGATTCGGTATTAAAAGATGAGGGAATATATGCTGTTTTTTATACAAATATGGGTAAGTTTATTTGTAAACTTTTTTATGAAAAAACTCCGATAACTGTTGGAAATTTTATAAGTTTAGCTGAAGGAACAAAAGAATTTACTGATTTAAAAACAAAAGAAAAAGTAAAAAGACCTTTTTATAATGGATTAATATTTTATGGTGTTATTAAAGATAAAGTAATTCAAGGGGGATGCCCTTTAGGCATAGGAAATGAAGGTCCTGGTTATAAATTTGTAGATGAATTTGATGAAACATTAAAACATAATGCTGAGGGAATTTTATCAATGTCTAATGATGGGTATCCAAATTCAAACGGCAGTCGATTTTATTTTGCTCTTGTTCCATTCTCATTTTTAGATAATAAAAATACTGTATTTGGTAAAGTAGTCAGCAATATTGATATATTAAAGAAAATAAGCAATGTTAGAGTTGATGATAATTATAAACCATACAACGATATTTTTATTAAAAAAATTAAAATTATCAGAAAAGGAGAGAAAGCAAAAGGATTTGATGCTGTTGCAGCTTTTAAAAAAAATGAAGAAGCTTTAGCAAAGTATAATAAAGAAAAAGAAAATCAAAGATTGGAACTTTTAAATTATTTAGGAGTTAAAGAAGATAAGATAATTACAACAAAAATTGGATTACAATACTATATTAAAAAAAATGGGTATGGTAAAAAACCGAATAAAGGCGATTTAATTAAAGCTCATTACACTGGTTATTTGGCAGATGGTACCGTTTTTGACAGTTCATATCAAAGAAATGATCCTATAGAGACTATAATAGGTGTTGGAAAAGTTATTCCCGGATGGGATGAAGCTTTTTTAACAATGAAAGAAGGCGAAAAGAGAGTTTTAATACTTCCAGATTATCTTGGGTATGGAGAATATGGACATCCACCTGTAATACCTCCTAGATCAACATTAATTTTTGATGTAGAATTAATATCAGTAACAAGAAAATAAATAAATGTTTAAGAAATAAAAAATAAAGAGATCCTCTATGAAAAATAAATATAATGATAATTATCTCATTGTTTGTATAAATTATATTTTTACAATTATAATTACAATTTTAACTTTACTTATGTCACTTTTTTTTGTGGTTACTTTTTGGTTTTTTTTATTTTTACCAAAATATAAAAGATTTAAATTATTTTATTGTTTAATTATGTATCCTTGGACATTTATTTTTAATTATTTATTATTAGGAATTAGACTTAATTTATCAGGTTTAGAACATATTGATAAAAAAAGAACAACTTTATATATTTGTAATCATCAATCATGGATAGATATACCGGTAGTAAATAGATATACTCATACAATAACTCTTTCAAAAAAGCAGGTAAGGAGAATACTTTTTGTTGGAGTTTTAATTATTTATGCGGGTCCAATAATAGTTGACAGAGATGATCGATCGTCTAGATTAAGTAGTATAAAAGAAATTATTAATGTTTTAAAAAAAGGATATTCACTATCATTATTTCCTGAAGGAACTAGAAGTAGTGATGGGAAATTAAATAAACCTAATACAGCATTAATTAAATTATGTTATAAATTAAATATCCCGGTTGTATCATCCGCTGTTGAAGGGACAAGAGATATACTTCCCAGAAAGAGATTATACATTAAGTTTTTTCGGAAAGTTATATTAAAATTTAATCCTCCTATATATCCAAAAGATTATAAAAATGAAGATGAATTTGTAACTGCATGCTGGGATAAGTTAAAGGATACACATAATAATATTTTAAAAGAATTTTTTCCTGAAAAATTAGTTAGCAGTTAATTAAAAGGAAAATATTAAAACAATAAAAAATAGAGTTTTATAGAACTTTATTATTTTAAATAAAGTTCTAAAGTATTATTTTCTTTTATTACTTCGTTTTCAAGAGGTATCTGTTTATAAATTTTTCCATTACCATGTATTTTAAATTTTACCATTACATTTGAAAAAATATCTATTGCATCGCCGGCTGTTAATCCTGTTAAGTTTGGCATTTTTGATGGTAATTTTTTTAATTTTTCATATTTTGTATTTACTTTAATATATTTATTTTTTATTGAATAAATATTTTCTATGTTTAAATTTAAATATCCAGCGAGATAGTATAACAAATTATTTACTGTTTCAGCACCAAGAACACCGCCCCATTTTATTTCTGATTTGGGTTTATTAAATACAATATACAAAATATATCTTGGATTATGTAAAGGAAAAATAGTAATAAGTGATGAAGTAAAATCTGATTCTGAATAAGCTCTTAATCTGACATCATAAATTTCTGCAGTTCCGGATTTCGCGGCAAAATCAATTCCTTCAACTATTAAATCATCAACTGTCCCGCCTATTTTTGTTGAATCATGCATTGCTGATAGAATTTTATTAGAAATTCCTTTATCTAAAACTCTTCTTATTTCAGTTCTATTAAAATTTTTAATAACATTATTATTATTGTCAATAATTTTTTTTATTACATATGGCTCAATCATAATTCCGTCATTAATAAAAGTTGTTGATGCTTGTACAATTTGTAAAGAATTAACACTTATTTCTTGTCCAATAGGAATTGAAAACATTGATCTTCCACTCCATTTTTCTATTGGTCTTAAAATACCTGATTGTTCACCAGGAAGCTTTATAGAAGTTCTAGCTCCAAATCCAAATTGTTTTAAATAATGATATAAATCAACATCTTTTATTTTTTCTGCTACCTGCAGCATTCCATCATTGCATGAATATTTTAGAATTCCATGATAATTTATGGCACCATGTTCACCTGTACATTTTACAATAAAATCATTTCTTTCATATTTACCATCACAAAAATAAAAATCAGAATCATCAATTAATTTACTATCCAATATAGCAGACAACGTAAATATTTTAAAAACAGAACCTGGTTCAAATTGATTAAATGCAGCTATATTTCTGAAATTAATTTGATTATATTCATTATAAAAATTTGGATCAAAATCCGGATAATTTGCAATACATAATATTTCACCGGTTAATCCATCTAAAAGAATTAAACTGCCTGAGTCTGCTTTACAGTTAATGACATTTTTTTTTATTGTTATTTCAGATATAGCTTGAATATTTGAATCAATTGTTAGTGCAACATTAAATCCTTTTGGTTCTATTTCATTAAGTTTATAATTTTGTTTACTAAAATCAGGTATTAAATATGCATCCATACTTTTTTCAACACCTTCAACACCTCTACCATCTATATTGCAAAATCCAAGTATTTGTGATGCAAGATTTTTATTTGGATAAAATCTTTTGTATTCTTTTTTTAATTTAAATCCTTGTATTTTTAAAGATCGAATTATTTTAGCTTGTTGAGGTGTAATTTGTCTTTTAATCCAAACAAAGTTCTTTTTTTGTTTTAATTTATTTTTGATTGTATTATGAGAGATATTGAGTACTTCTGATATTTTTTTTGATGCATTTTCAATTGATTTTACTTCTTTAGGATTTGCATATAAAGATTCTAACTCGTCGCTTGTTGCAAGTAATCTTCCATTTCGATCTATTATGTTGCCTCTTTTAAATCTAAATTCTCCACTTTCTAAGATATTATAATCTTCTATTTTTTTATTAGAAAGATAAAATATTCGAAAACTTATTAATATACTTATTAAAAGAGTTAAAATTAATACAATTCTAATTCGCATTTTATATTTACTCATTGCTTTTTTATACTAAAAATTAACAAAATTGTCTATTAAGTTGATAAAATAGAATATAAGTAAATTGAAGAATTTAATAAGAATTAGAATATAAATAATATTGAATTGATGATAATAATTTTTATTTATAAGTTGCTGTGAATAAGATCAGCTGGATATGCTTTATAAATCTATATTATTATCATTTTTTTGAGTAATGTTTTCATCCGGCTTTTGTTCTTGATTTTTGTCTTCTTCTATAAAATATAAGCCTTTTGACATTATTTTTTCTGTACTTAGGTAATAATGTATTGCAGATGAAAAACTAAATGCAATTAATATTGCATTTATTACTGTCATGTTTTCTAATTTTGGAGTAATTCCTTTTTGGGATTGAAAGTGTAATTTTTCATCTGGATTATCAAGGAATTTTTTTTCTGTATTATAATCCTGAATTATTGTCTGCATTATAATTGCAAATTTTTTAAAAAAATCAGATGCTCTGTTTTTAATTTCGATAAAAGCCATAAACTTTTTTTTGCTTAAATTTTCAGCAGTAGAACTTGAGTATGATTTGGATCGATTACCGGGATCCTTAAATTTAATTAATTGATTGGTGAAATCGAAATATTCTTTAAAATATCCATTTATCTCATTATATCTGATATATAAACTTTCAAGATCGGATTTTTTATCAATTCTTCGTCCGGTTTCTATTTTTGGATTAAATTTTATTTGAGAAGTAGTCATTATAAATGAAAATTCAATATCAAAATAATGTAGGATACAGTATATTTCAAGTATTTTTTCTTTTTCGTTTAATAATTTTAATGTAGGATCATTTTTTCTAAGCTCAGATTTTTTTTCAATAATTTCATCAATTAATTTTAATCCTTTTAAAATATATTTAGGTATTTTATCCATATCCTTTTTATCAATATCATCATGTAGTTTTTTTAAAGTTTCTTCTTTTGCTTTTTGTAATTTAATAATATATTGTTTTTTCTCTGCAATAAGATTTTTTGTAATAAAACTGATTTCTTCTTCCGGTTTTAAATTTAAAAAATTTTTTAATTGTTGATAATTATATGAAATTTTTTTCCCTAAATTATAATTTAATATTGTAAGAATTCTAGGAAAAAAATAAGAATAAATCTTATCAATGTATTTATTTATTTTATTTTTTGGTAAAAAAGGTTCTTTTGAAGTGTATGTATTATATAATTGTTCTGATTTCCAGATAATTTCTTTTGTTGTCTCCCAGCAAGGATAAAGAATAAATAATTCTCTAAAAAGTGTTTTTAAATCATCAATAATCTGTGGACATATAATATTATTAGTAAAATTAAAAAATTTTGAAATTCTTTCATTCCTGTTTTCTTTATAAAGTTCATTTAATCTTATTAATATTTCATATCCATTTGGATCTAAATTATTTATTATTTCAACATTTTTCCATTTTCTATCAGTATTAGAATCTAGGAAATTTTTTATTGCTGAATGTAAATCTGAAATAATATCCGGTAATGTTTGATGCATTTCAAGAGAGAATTTACTATTTAAATTCCCGGAAAAAGTAAATATTTTTTGAAAAAAACCGGTTAAAAATACCCAGAAATAACGCTTGGTTTTTTTCTTTTTCTTTGGTTGTTCTTGATCATTTATTTTTTGTTTATTACTATATTGATTTTTAAGTTGTTCTCTTTTTTTTTGTTCTACTTCTTTAAATAATATTTGTTTTTCTCTGTTGAAATCCATACTGTGTCTTTTTTTATTATCAACAACCTCTCCGCCTTTTTCTACAAATTTATTATACATTTTATTTCTGTATTCTTTATCGAGTTCATCTAAATTTAATTTTCTTTTTATGTCGTCAAATTCACCCATATAATATCCTGTTTTAATAACTATATATTATATCATATTTAAAAACTTATAGTCAATTATGTGATTTTATTTATTTAATTTATTAAAATAATATATTTTAATTAAAGTGTAAATTGTTAAAAATAAAATTATAAATATACGAATAAAAGATGTAAAATTGTTCAAAGAATATATAATTTAAGGATTATAAATATGAATAAATATCTAAAGATAGCTATAATAGCAATATTGATTGTAGTTCTTATAAATTTTATTATTTTTCTTTATTATATTAACGCTAATAAATCTAATTTAATTGATAAAGGTTTTACCTCGGAAAATAGTAAAAATATAGAACATCCGCTTACAATAGAATCTTTGAAAAATAGAAGTTACGGAAAAGGAGAAATAACAATTGAACAAGATTTAGGGATAATACAAAATTTTAAAAGTTATATTATTTCATATTACTCTGATGGACTTAAATTATATTCTTTATTAAATATTCCAAATAAAGAAAAACCTGCAAAAGGATTTCCGGTAATAGTTGTAAATCATGGTCATATACCGCAAGAAAAATATTCTACAATAGATTCTTATAAATTAGTTTCAAGTTATTACGCTAATAATGGTTTTTTAGTTTTAAAACCGGATTATCGCGGACATAATAAATCCGAAAAAGGAAGTGACTCAAGGACCGATAGATTAAGTTATGCGGTTGATGTTTTAAATCTTTATTATTTAATACCAACCTTGAAAGATGCTGATTTTGACAATGTATTTGTTTATGGACATTCAATGGGCGGGGGAGTATCTTTAACTGTATTAGAGGTTGCTAATAATGTAAAAGCTGCTACTTTATGGTCTGCAGTATCAGAGGAGTTTCCTGAAAGTATGCTTTATTTTAGAAGGAAAAGAAATCCGGAGCAGGCAAGTGTATTATTATCACAATTAAAAGAAATTTTTAGTGAAGATGATTTTAAAAAAGTTGCTCCTATTAATTATTTAAAATATATTACTGCTCCAATAATTATTCAACATGGAACAGAAGATAAATCAGTTCCTTTAGAGTGGAGTGACAAGCTTGCTGAAAAATTAAAAACTGAAAATAAATATTATGAATATTATAAATATCAAAATGATGATCATAATTTTGCAAAAGGTAATTTTTATAAAGTTTTGAAAAAAGATGTAGATTTTTTTAAAAAGTATATGCAGTAGATTATTTATTTAAATAAATTTAATTCAAAATAAAATATAAATTATAAAATGAAACCTTAATTTGAAAAACCTCTAATATTTTAATAAAAAAACATTATTTTTTATTTATAAAATCTGATATATGACGAAAAATACTATATATGCTTTTTTAAAAGCCATTTGTTAATATAATTTATATTATTATTTTTTTTTAATAGATTTTTTGGGGAGATTATAATTGAAAAATGCTTTAAGATATTCAAATGAGATAGATTGGGAGAGCAATATAAATTGTAGTTTTAGGACACAAAGAAAATTAAAATTTTCAAAAATAAATTCTAATAAAAATAATATTTCATTTGATTTTTCCGGATTATTAAAAAGTAAAAAAGATAATATTAAAAATAATTATAAACTAAAAGCAAAAAAAACAAAAAATAATTTTATTATATTTAACAATAAATCATTAATTACTATATATTATGGGATTTTATTTACCTTAATTTTTGGATTTTTATTTTTCCTCACAATTTCAATAACACATGCTTCAAATGTTGAGAATAAAAGTTTTGATGAAAGTAATATTTATAATAAGGAAACAACAACAAAATTATTAGAAAATTATTTATTGTTTGATAATAATAAACAAAAGAATAATGAAATACACAATGATTCTATTATTAAAAAGGTTTCTTTCAGTAAGTATACAGTTAAACAAAATGATACTTTTGATAAGATAGCTATGAAAACCGGATTAACTCTTGATACATTGTATTTAGTTAATAATATAAGTAAAAAGAAAGTTTTAAAAAAGGGAAGTGTACTTTTGATACCAAATCAAAATGGAAGGTTAGTAACTGTAAATAAAAATGATTCAATATTTATGCTGTCAAATATGTATGGAATTAAATGGGAAAAAATAGCTGATGCAAACAATCTTCAATCTTCTGTAATTACTCCAGGGATGAAGCTTTTTATCCCTAATTCAAAAATGACTAAATATGAAAAAAATAAATTTTATAATATTGATTTTATCTGGCCAATCAAAGGAAAAATTACTTCATATTTTGGTTCTAGAATTGATCCAATTACTGGAGTATATTCATTTCATACTGGAATAGATATAAAAAAATATCCAGGAGCTAAAATAAAATCAGTAAAAGATGGAAAAGTGATTTTTGTCGGCTGGCAAAAAATATATGGTAATTTTGTTATGATCAAACATAATGACGGATATATTTCTTTATATGCTCATTTAAATAAATTTACAGTAAAGCTAAATCAATTTGTTGAGCAGGGAGAATTTATTGGTATTCTTGGTTCTACCGGAAGGACAACCGGTCCTCATCTTCATTTTGAAATCAGATTACATGGTAAAATTGTTGATCCTTTAAAATACTTAAATTAAATAGTAATTATAAGTTTCCAATAACAGACATCATCTTATCAATATTATCACGTTTTGAATATTTAGGATTTTCATTAAGTAAAATTGTAAAAATTGATTTTGCATCTTTATATTTTTCTAAAGAAAAATACATTTCACCTAATTCATAATATGCATCCTGATATTTATTATCTGTATTAACTGCTTGTAGAAATGATCTTAGAGCGCTATCCTTATCATCAATTTCTTTATAACAAACTCCCATATTGTAATATGTAACGGCATTAGAAGGATATAAATCTATGCTTTTTTTATAAGCAATAATTGCTTGATCAAAATTTTTTAATTTTTGAAGACTATCACCAAGATTATTGTATAATTTATATTGTGTTTTATTAAAAGTTAATCCTTTTTGAGAAATATTGATTGATTTATTATATTCGTTTATTTCATTATATAAACTGCTTAAATTTATATATGATTCTATATCTCTTGGATTTATGTTTAAAGCAGTTTGGTAATCATCAATTGCATCTTTAATATTACCTAATTTACTTTTTGAAAAAGCAGAAATATAATATAAAACAGAAGATTTTTCTATTTTTAAACCTTTTTCAACATATTCTAGTGCTTCTTTATATTTTCCTCTGTTTTTTTCTATCTCAGCAATATTTTCATAAGCATTTAAAGCGCGGGACAAATCGTTTTCAGATGTTTTAGGATTTAAACTAATTGAAGTTAAATAACTTTCAATTGCTCTATCAGGTTGTTTTGATTTTTTATAGCATTCTCCTATATTTAAATGATAATAATATTTATTACTGGATTTTAATGCATTTTGATAGAATAATAGAGCATTTGAGTAATCATTTTCTTCAAGATAGACATTTGCTAAATTAGCACTAGCCTGATAAAACTTTGGATCGTAATTTAGAACTTTTTTATAATATTTTTTTGAATCAGATATTTTATTTAAATTAAATTTTGTATTTGCTAAATAAAAATTTGCATTTATATAATTAGGTTTGATTTTGATGGCATTTGCGAAATTTATTTCTGCATTTACAAAGTCATCTTGTTTGTAATAAATTTTACCTAAAT
>CAZYID010000029.1:0-16093 GCA_964646595.1 uncultured Spirochaetales bacterium
GCCTCTTCTAATAAAAATCATCATTGTTCTATTAATTTCACCATGTATTGGTATTATACAAACATCCTTTTGAACATTTATTTCTTCCGGATATATTGAGATCAATGTAATCATTAAAAAAGCAAATAACAAAAATATTTTTTTCATAATACTTCCTATATTTAAAGTATACTAAATTTCAATAAAAATAAATAAAATTTAATAATATTTTATAAAAATAATGATATATTAAAAATGGGCACAACAGTGTATTAATACCTTTCAGGTTTTAGAAACCTGAAAGGTATTAATACACATTCTTAAAATTAACAAAATAAATGGACAAACAGGGTGTACGACCTTTCAGCGGCTTAAATATGAATAGAATAATGGGAATTGACTTTGGTGAAGCCAGAGTCGGAATAGCTTTATCTGATCCTCTAAAAATTTTTGCATCCGGCTATGAAACGCTTAAAAATGATGATAAAATTTTTGAATCAATTTTATCTTTATGTAAATTTAAAAATGTTGACAGTATTGTTATTGGAATACCATTTGATAATAATTCACAAATTGGAGATTCGGCAAAAAAAGTTCTTCTTTTTACAGAAAAACTTTTAACCTTTTTTAAAAACAATAATTTTGAAGTACCTTTTTTTGAACAGGATGAAAGATATTCAACACATGAAGCTTATGAAGCAATGAAATTAAATAAAGTTAAAATAAAAAAGAAAAAACAAATTGTTGATCAAATTGCTGCTGCAAAAATTTTATCCAACTTCATGCAAAACCCTAATAAAACTGAATTGAATTTAACCAAATATAATTATAAATAAACATTTTTGACTAGGCAGAATGTCGAGTTTCTTTATTATAATTTTCACATACTTAAGCTAAATTCTGGGTAATTTTTAATCAAATTGTAAAACTCGAATTTCGACGTAACTAAATAATTTTCATTGATTTATTTTGTCTGACACTTAAAATCTTTGCTGAACCGGTTCCAAAAACTTTTTCAATCATTAAAATATATTCTTTGATATGCTTATTAGGCAAAAAAACAAGTATAGTGCCTGCGAATCCTCCACCATGGATTCTACATGCTCCCTGCCCTGTCTTTTCTATAAATTGCTCTGTTATTGCTAATCCAAGTGTTGTTCTTTGATCGGTAGGAGTTGACGGTACATAACAATTTTGTAAATATTTCCACGAAGAATTCCCCGACTTATTTATTAAATCCAAAAATGATTTAAAATTCTTATTTTTCAATGCCTTAACAAATTCACTTACTCTTTTATTTTCATCAAAAAAATGTAATGATCTTAAAACAGCTCTGTCCCCAATTTTTTTACTAACAGCATTAATACTGCTTTTTATTTTTTCAAATTTAACTTCTCTTAAAACATTCTTATTAAAAAAAGCCGCAACCTTTTTCATCTCCTGTGGAATAGATGCATAAAAAGGTGTTAAATTTTCATGACTTCCCCCGGTATCAATAATAAGAATTGAATAATCATATTTTGAGAAATCAAAATTTAATTTATTAACAACAGGTTTATCTTTTTTTATAAAATCAATTGTGATAAATCCTCCAACAGCACATGCAGTCTGATCCATTAAACCACAGGGTTTTTTCATGTAATTATTTTCCGCAAACTGACCTATTTTTGCAATCTCTATTGGGTCAATTTTATCTTCATTAAAAAAATAATTAATTATTGTTCCTAATAGTACTTCAAATGCTGCTGATGAACTTAATCCGGATCCCGGTAAAACTTCACTGTCTATCAATGCATTAAATCCGCCTATCAAATATTTTCTTTTTATAAATCCGGCAGCAACACCTCTAATTAATGCTTTAGTTGAATCTTCCCCGTTAATAAATTCTAAATCATTCAAATTAACAGTAATTCGATTATTATTATAAGTTGAATAAATGGTAATTAGACTATCATAAGTTTGATTTGCTACAGCTATAGAATCAAGAGTAATTCCAGCTGCTGCAACCCTGCCGAGATTATGATCAGTATGATTGCCGATTATTTCAATCCTGCCGGGAGTACTGAAATAGTTAATACTTTTTACTTTGAATAATTTATAAAAATCGTTATATAAAGATAAATATCTTTTTTTTTGTTTTTCATGTATTTTTATATCTTTTCCATAAAAATCATTAAATAAATCTTTGCCTTTTTTTGATTGAATAAACTCTAAAATTTTACTTTTCATTTTTTATATCCATTTGGATGAGATTTATGCCATTTCCATGCAGATTCAATTATTTTTTCTAAAGAATTAAAATTCTGCTTCCAGCCTAATTCTTCTACTATTTTTTTTGAGCTTGCAACTAAAACAGCCGGATCACCTGCACGTCTTTCTGAAAATTCATATTTTACTTTTTCGCCGGTTACCTGCTCTACTGCTTTAATTACTTCAAGTACTGAAAAACCATTTCCATTTCCTAAATTGTAAACGCCAGACTTCTCTTCTTTCATCAAAGCATTAAGTGCCAGAATGTGAGCTTTAGCAAGATCTGTAACATGAATATAATCTCTTATACAAGTACCGTCTTTTGTAGGATAATCATTTCCATAAACCTTTAGCACTTCTCTTTTCCCTAATAATACTTCAAGTATTATTGGTATAAGATGGGTTTCCGGATTATGCGCTTCTCCTATTTCTCCGGACACATGAGCACCGCACGCATTAAAATATCTTAAAGCTGTATATTTAATTCCATAAGCATTATCAAAATCAGATAAAATCTGTTCTATCATCCATTTTGTTCTTCCATAAACACTTGTAGGATTTTTCTTACATTCTTCAGTTATTGGATCTTCTTCAGGCTCTCCATATACTGCAGCAGTTGATGAAAACACAATAGATTTAACATTATTGTTTTTCATTACATCAAGAAGATTTAATGTATTGCAGACATTATTTTTATAATAATCAACAGGTTTTTCCATTGATTCGCCAACTTGAATAAATGCAGCAAAATGTATTACAGAATTTATATTATTTCCTCTAATTACTTTCTGTAACTTTTGTTTATCACCAAGATCTCCTTTTACTAATTTAATTCCCTGTAAAGCATCTTCATGCCCATAACTCAAATTATCATAAACAACAATATCCTTCTCTAAATTAACAAGCTCCCTTACTGTATGACTTCCAATATACCCTGCACCGCCGGTTATTAATATAGCCATTATATTAACTCCTTATTTCATTATTATTATTTTTGTTTACAAATTATTAATTAAAATATTAATATATATTTATTAATAAATATAGTTATAAAATATTTTTTAAAAAAATAATATTATTTTACAATAATATATTAAAAAAGTAGATTAAATATTTAATAAAATTAAAAATAAGAAATGCAGTTTACTTTTTTGTGCCAACAATTACAGCAACATAACAATTGTCATATTTTTCTTGTAAATACTTCATATCAGGTACTGTTTTCACATTAGAAAAACCAATTGTTTCTAGTGCTTTAATCCAGTTAGTCCACTCCATAAATCCGTGACGAGGTCTTATTTCTTTATCTATTTTAACATCCCAATAATCATCAATTGTATTTAATAAAATTTCCTGTTGAATCATCTGATTCCCAATAGGCCGAACAGTTTCACATACAATTAATGTTCCTCCGGGCTTCAAAGCTTTATAGAATTCGTTTAATGTAAATCTTAAATCATTTGCTACATGTATAGCATTTACTCCCCAAATTATATCAAAGGAGTTTTCTTTGCAGCCCTGTTCTTTTAAATCATTATTAAAATTTAATTTTTGAAAATTAAAGTTATCTATATTATCTGTAATTTTTAAAATTTCTTTTTTTGTTTCTCTCAACATTTTATTAGCAATATCAGTAAAATAATAATAAAAATTAAAAATATTCTTGCTTTCATTATATCTCTGTTGAAGGAATTCTTTAGTGCCTCCTCCTAGTCCTCCTCCAACTTCTAGAACAACAGGATTTTTTCTTTTATCGATTTCCCAATTTAATATCTTTGCACCTGCAATATTATGCACATTATAAAAAAGATTGTTTCTATAATATTCATTTGTAATGTTTATATTTTCAGAAGAAAAAATAATTTCAATACCATTCTTTTTTCCATTCAAATAATCATTATAATTATCAGTTATTAATTTTAACATATTAAATGCTGAAACACTTTCAGGTGCCATTTTAAATGCTTTCTCTTTTATTTCATCTAAATTAAAGTCCATTTCTTTATTGGTAAGATAATATAAAATTTCATTTACATTATCTGTTTTTGTAATATATCCATCTAAAGCTAAACGATTTAACATCCATTGAATTGAAGAATAAACTTTTTTAGGGTAATTTTTATATTCCATGATGTTGTTTACTGAAATGGGAGAATTTAATAATTGAATTATTGAACTTTCTTCTAAAATATTAAAAATTAATTTTAATAAATAATAGTCCGTTAATTTCCATACATCTCTAATTTTAGAAGAAAATAGTTCATTTAAATACCATTTTTCAAACATATTTTTACTATTTAAGTTATTAAATTTTTTTTTAATAATAATAAGGTTGTTTTTTTTAAATTAAATATATATACAAGTCATTAGCTTTATTGTCAATAAAAAAAATTAATTAAAAATATTGTTTTTAAAATTTTTATTTATTTTTATTTATCATATGTCTATAAAAAACAACTAAATCCTTATAAATAAATAACTAAAAAAAAATTTCCAATCTAAATTAATTAAAAGAAAAAAAATCATAATTTAACTATTTTCATTAAAAATATTTTTTTTTATTTTTTTTACCTTATTGTACCAAAGTACGATGTTTTATTTTTCAATTTTTTATATAATAACTTAAGAATTATACTTTACTCATGTCCCTTTTAATAATTATATTGGGATTTAAATGATGATCAAAAAATATAGTGATCAGTCAATAACTGGAATTATTACAAATTTATATTATGGAATTAATAGTGATTCCGGAGAATCAAAAAAAACAAATGAATCCAAAAAAACATTATTAAATAATAAATTCACTGATAACACTTTTTCAGATTCTGAACAAAATGCAATGATAGAAATGTATGCAGAAATAATTTCAATTTTAGTAAATCAACATTTTGAATAATTAAACAAGACTTCTTTTTGAATAAATTAAAAAGTTAAATTAAAATCATTTAAAAACGCTAAAAGATGCGATTTATTATTTACTCCAAGCTTATTATAAATATTTGTAATATGTGCTTTAACTGTACGTAATGTTACACCAATTTCTTGTGCGATCTCTTTATTTGTTGAACCATTAATTATATGCTGTACGACTTCAACTTCTCTATCTGTTATTTTGTACATAATTTTTAAATGTTTTATACTTTTAACTTCTTTTCCTATTAATAAAAAACCTATGTTATCTCCAAATTTATCCTTAACAATAGAAATTTTTATATCCATTAATGTGTTAAAATTATCATAATTTACAAAATTAACCCAATAAGAAATATTTATTGCTTCATTTAAATATAATTTGTTAATACCATTTAAAACATTTTCATGTTCTAATACTATTTTTGAAAAGTAATCCCCCTTATATTTTTCCTGGTTATTATTAAATATATCTTCACTTTTTTTATTCATTACAATAATTCTTAAAGAATTATCTAATAAAATAATTGCTTCATCAATATTTGAAATAATTTCTTCACTTACGGCAGAAGGTGTAAATGACATGAACCTAAATTTTACTATTGCAATATATATTCCAATTATCCATATCAAAAAAATTAACGTATGATATCCAAAAAAACTATAATTAAAAAATAAAGGCAGAATAACTATTGAGACTAATAATAAAAAAGTTAAAAGAGCTGACATTAAAAGTATTAAAGACTGTCGTTTTGTTTTAATTGATTTATCTTTATTTCTCCAGTGAAAAATTAAAATTATGTAACAAATAATAGTCACAGAAGCATAAACTGCTAAAAGATAAATACCTGTTATTTCAGTATTATAAACATATTCCCATTTGTTGTGTATCCTATAAAATTCTTTAAATAAAACACCATTATTAAAGTTTTTATAAAACAAAAAAAAGGCCGGTAAATATATTATTGCTAAAATAAATTTATTAATTTTCTTTTTGGTAGTTAAATAAATATAGAAATGATTAAAAACAGGTAAAAAGCCTATAAATCCCATCCATCCAATTTTAACCCACAATGAAACATAATATTTTGAAGTGGCTTGTAATGCCGGTATTACTGAAAACACGCCTAATGATAAAGATATGCACATAAAAAAAAACAGCTGATGAATTCTTGAATTACAATCTAATATTAAAACATAAAATCCAAGAAATAAATATACAACAAAGGTACATGAATTAAAAAAAGCTAATAGATGCAATTTTTGCCTTCTTTTTTTAAGAATTAATTGATAACTTTGATTATTTTATAAAGAATTAACTATTTTATTAATTTTTCCATATTATTTATAATTTTACAAGAATAAATTTTTTTTATAAACTATTTCAATTTATTGATAAATTATCATATCTTTGTTATATTAAATAAAATAATATTTATAAAAAGAGGCAAATCATGAAAAGTAGAGATTTTAACATTCTTATTCTAATTTTATTTATTTTATTTCTATTCTCATGCGTATCCTCACAGGAAACAAAATATCAAAAAGCAACTAAATTAAGGGCAAAGGCGCAAAAATATAATTTACAAAAATATGCACAAGATGAATACGATACTGCAGAAAAAGAATATCAAGAAGCAATTAAATTAATTGATTCAAAAAAAAATTTTAAAGCAGACAAAAAACTTGATAATGTAAATAAAAAATTTCAAATCGTTCTTGATAAAGGACTTCCTCCATATACTGACGAAAAAAACGATATTGTCAAAGAAAAAAAAGAAATGGCTTTAGAAATTAAAACAGATGTTGCTGTTAAAAATGAATTTAAAGTTGCAGAACAAACCTACAATGAAGCATTAGGATATAAAGAAAAAAAAGAATATGAAAAAGCAATTGAAACACTCAATATAGCAGAAGAGCAATTTGATAATGCTTATAATACTGCTAAAGAAAAAAAAATCAAAGCAGAAAATTCTATAAAATCAACAGAAGAAGCATTTGAAAAAATTAAACAAGATGCAAAAATTCTTGAAGAAAAAGAAAAAAATAATTGATAACAATAAAAATATGTAAAATAAAAATTTATTAAAAGGAAGGTAAAATATGTACAATATAAAAAAAATTATTCTTATATCCTTTATGGTGTTTCTTGTTATTTTTAATTTTTTCTCTGTTGATTCAATTGAAGAAAATGAACTATATATAAAAGCTGTAGAATTATTAAATCAGGCAAAAACAGAATATGAAAAAGGTGAATATGACAAAGGGTACGAACTTTCTGAACAGGCCAGAGAATATCTTACTAAAGTAAATCAAGATATTTCACTAAAATTATTATTAGAGCAAGTAGAGAAAAATAAAGAAACTGCAAACAATAAAATAAATGAATTATATGAATTGGGTGCAGACAACAATAATGATGTATCTGAACCATTTGATAAAGCACTTACTTTATTTGATGAAGGTGATACTGCATACAAATCAGGAAATGATAAAAAAGATATTCAAGATAAAATTGAATTATATCAAATTGCAATTGACCGTTTTAATGAATCTGTAATGTATTCTAATCAAGTATTGAGTAAATTATCTCCTGAACAAGATTACAAAACAGCCAAGGACCGTTTAGAACAGGCAATTTCAATGAAAGAACGATTAATAAATGATAATATAATAGCTAAAGATGGTAATGAAGATAAAAACATTACAGAAATAATAGACTCCGGAAAAAATGCTTTTCTTGAAAAACAATACAAAGAAAGCATTGAAAAATCAGAACAAGCGCTTGCGTTGATGGAAAAAATTTATCAAGAAAACGGAAGTTCAAGTCTTGCTTTAATGCATAAAGCATTGCTATTATTAGATAAAGCGAGAAATGAATTAAAAGACGCAAAAGAAAGTATTGATGAAAAAGAAAATCAGGATATTTTAAATCAGGCTGAAAATGCAATTGACGAAGCATTAAAATTTTATCATGATAACCAATATCTGCAAAGTATGGATAAATCTCAATTTGTTTTAAATCTGTTAAGCGGTTTAGATTATGGCCATGTTTTTCCAAGATATTATAAAGTACAATTAATACCTAATAAACGTGACTGTTTATGGAGAATTGCAGAAAAAGATTTTGTTTACGGTGATGGTTTTAAATGGCCTGTGCTTTTTAGAGCAAATAAAAACAGATTAAAATTTCCTGATAATCCAAATCTAATTTACCCATGGAAAATAGTTGAAATACCAAGTTTAAAAGGTGAAAAACGTAAAGGATTATATGACCCAAAAAAGAAATATCCTAAATTTGATCCAAATAAAAATTATAATACAAAATAAAGATTTTTATTAAAAAATTTCAAAGGTATTGAATAAGAAGCCTAATTATTCAATGCCTTTTTTTTAATACAATTTCAATTTTACTTGACCTTAGTGAACTATTCTGTCACTTATTATTTTATCTATTTTAAATGGACATCAAAAAATGAAAAAATTTCTAAAAGAACATATTTCTAAAATTATTTTTTTAATTTTTTTAACATTCTTCATAACTTTTTTTTTCTTATTTAAACTTAATAGATATTTAACTTACGAAAATGCAGCAATAGTCAGAGAGTTCATACTTAATTTTTCAATCCTTGGCCCAATTATCTTAATTGCTTTATTTATCGTTTTTAATCTTGCAATTTTCCCGACATTTTATTTTATATTTATTGCAGGTTTTTTATATGGCCCTGTTTATGGATTTGTTATTGGGTGGATTGGAATGATAATAGGTTTGACTGCTTCTTTTTTAAATTCAAGATATTTATTCAGGAAAAATTTTATTAAAAAATTTGGATCAAAAAAAATTATTCAAGCTCTGGAAAATTTTTTAAAAAAATACAATGGATGGTCAGTTCTTTTTTCAAGGATATTTTTTATTATCCCATATAACCTTCAAAATATATCCTACGGACTAACTTCAATTAAATTATATATATATATAATTAATTCTGCAATAGGTATATTACCAATTACTCTTTTATATGTCTGTTTTGGACACCTTCTGTCAAATAATCAAATTGGAATTAATAATATTAGAAATATATTAATTATTATAATTATTTTTATTACATTGTTTGCGGTTATACTTTTTAATAGAATGTTATTTAGAAAAAAAATGAATCAAGCAGCACTTAAAAAAAAATCTGAAGAAAAATAATTATTACTTTATTTTTCTTCAGATAGAATTACTAAAAAAATCAAGCTGTATATTTAGCATCTGAGAATGCTAAATATGGAAGATAAATAAAACTAAATAAAAATATTAAAACACCATGCCAGCCTGGTTTGCCGAATTTTTTTGCTAATTCCATAAAAACTAAAATATTTACAATTGGAATTAAACCAATTAATATCCATATAGCTGGTTTTTTAATAATATTTAAAACAAGAATAACAAGATTATAAATTGGGATAATACCCGCCCATCCTGGTTGTCCTGCTTTAACAAAAATTTTCCATAATGATATTAATATTAATACCAAAATTGCT
This sequence comes from uncultured Spirochaetales bacterium, assembly GCA_964646595.1. Classification (GTDB taxonomy): domain Bacteria; phylum Spirochaetota; class GWE2-31-10; order GWE2-31-10; family JAFGQB01; genus CAZYID01. The sequence goes on from CAZYID010000029.1 coordinate 9,670, forward strand.
AACTGAATAAGACTTTGTATTAACTGTTGCATTAAAACCTCCTAAATAAAAAATATATTTTCTGTATAAAAATATACAGTTGATATATATTATCATAATTTTATATAAAAAAACAAATAAAAATATTTTTTTATTTATTTTTTTATTTATAAAAAAATAAATAAATATAGCTGATTATTATTTTTTTTAATTTTAACAGTAATATTTCTTAATAGAATGGTATTTAAAAACAAATTTTTTAAAAAAAAGTTAACTTTATTATAGTAGTCTGAAGAAAAATAAATATAAATTCATTTTTCTTCAGACTACTATAACAATAAATTAAGCTGTATACCTAGCGTCATCGAATACTAAAATTATTCTACAAGATTTGCATATACTGTTGCTTGAGCTCCCATAAAAATACTAGCTACAATTAATTCTATTACAATCATTATCAATCCAAATATACCTACAAGAGCAAAATTATTGTTTGTCGCTTTTAAAATTAAAGAACCAATAAAAAATAATATTCCAAAAGCAATAGCAATAATTAAATAAAGAATTAAATAACCAAAAAACATTGTTGCCTTATGACCAAATGTAAATGTATTACTTTGATTAATTGCTTCTAAGGGATTCATTTCTTTATCAATTAATAATAATATTGATAAACTCCATGCTAACAAAATTATTAATCCTGGGATAACAACCAACACAAGACCAATTGCTATACCCATATTCATTAATGGAATTAAAATAAAAAACTCTCCCATTCTTTTTCGATAAATAGGATTAAATACTTCAGTAAATAATAATGTATCACCTTTACTCATTTTTGCAGGTAATGCTAACATTCCAATAGTTGTTCCAATATTTAAATATGGAATCCAAATAGTAATAATCCATAAAATTAAATTAATTGATATAGGAACAACATTTTGTAAACCTTTTGAAAATCCGCCTTTAATAATAGCATCAATTTTTAATTCCTGAGCCATATAAAACCTCCTAAATAAAAATTATTTTTCTGTAAAAGTTTATACAGTATAATAAAATTATAATAATTTTATTAAAAAATAAAAATTAAAATTAAATATTTTTTTTTAATTTTTTAAATTAATGCTTTTTAGCAGAATTTGAAGGTTTTATAATGAAATCAGCACAATTATATCAACTTTTTATATTTTTTGACTTCTTTCTTTACTTTTCTTTCATATCCCTTAACAAACAATTAATAAAATATTCACATTCATTACAATGAGCTTCATCAATATTAAAATCAATTTTCTCACATAATTTTGAATAATCAACAGAATTATCTGATATTTCCTTTAAAAAATCCTTGTCTTTTTTATCAAGCTCACCTTTATTTTTTATTTTTTTAAGAATATCCTGTAATTTATTAGTTAAGGTTAAATTCTCATTTTTTGTCTCAATTATATTTTTTTCAGCGTTTTTTTCTTCATTTTTATGTTCAGTAGTAATATTCTTCCTTTTAATCAATGAACTGATATCATCCTTTAAAAAAATATATATCAAAAAAATTCCAGTAAGAAATGGTGTAGTAATAACAAAAAACCCAATATCTTGAATATTTGTAAATATATATTTTAAAAATTGATTAAAGGGTGTAAAAATTATTCCTAATAATCCAGAAAAAAGAATTAAATAAAGTATGATAATACCAAATCTATAAATATTATCAAATTTATCCTGTAAATTAGGAGGTAAAAAATGTCTAATTATCCCTCCTCCATCTAAAGGAGGAATCGGAAGCAGATTGAATACCATTAAAATTATATTTATTTTTATATATAACTGAATATAAAAAATTATAAAATCAAAACCTGTAATGCCGCTAAAATTCATGCTATTAGACATTATTATTAATTTCAAAAGAATTACTCCAAATGATGCCTGCATTAAATTACTAAAAGGCCCGGCAAATGAAGTAATTGCATATCCTTTTGACGGATTTTTAAAATTACCCGGATTTACAGGAACCGGTCTCATCCATCCAAGTATATTTAATCCGGAAAAAATTGCAACTAAGGGAAATACTATTGTTCCAATAATATCTATATGAGCAAGAGGATTTGCCGTCAGTCTGCCGTTAAATTTTGCAGTATCATCCCCAAGAATATAAGCAGAAAATGCATGCCCAAATTCATGTACTGAGCCGGATATTATAAATAAAGTCATTCCCATTATTATGTAAGTTAATTCGCCAAAATTAATATTACTAAACATTTTTACCTCAATTTTATTTTCATATGACAGGTTTTACAAACCTGTCAGGTCTTATTAACTTTTCCGCTTGTAACAACATTAACACCGGTATTAAAAACATCTCTTAAAATAATTCTATCAATTTCAACAGGCGCTTCAATTTCTACTTTTCTTAATTCTTTCATTAAATCAAATATCTTCTCTTTAGGGATTGCTTTGTCTGTCCAGACCGGAACTAAAGGAAATTTTCCGTTTTTAACTTTTACTGTTGAAGTAATAACCCTTCTTGGATCTTTAATTTCATTCTCAACATACTCGGCACCCATTTTACAAATATTGCCTTCAATTTTATCAATACTATATCCATCTAATGTAGTAGTTATCTCACATCCTCTGGGACATCTTATACAAATGAATTTCTGCTCTTTTTTTTTATTCATATATGACTCAATATTTATGAATTTTTACTCAATTAAATTATAAAAACAATTTAAGATATACAAAAAAAATTAAGATTCTACAACTCTTACTTTTATTTCTTTACAGTCCTTAGACAAATTTTTATATAGATCATTTCCATTAATTTTTAAAACTATCATTTCAGCAGGTCTTGCATAATTTTCCATACAACTATACACTACTTTTTTTCCCTCAAGCAATTCGATCTTAACCTTTTTTTCAAATGGTTTATTTACCCTTATATGCAGCATAAAAGCTGCATCTTTTATCAAATTATAATTTATTTTTTGAGGTATAATATTATGAATATTATTACCTGCAACTAAATTAATCTTATGTTTTTCTTCCTTAAATTTACCTGAAGCAAAAAGAGCTGCATTTTTACCTGCAATTTCTCCTGCAATTGAAACATAATCCACTAAATCATGAATGCATACAACATTTCCGGCTGAAAAAATACCACTGCTGTTTGTCTCCATTCTTTCATCAACTATTGGCCCGCCGGTTATTTTATCAAGATCTATCTGTGCTTTTTTAGACAACTCATTTTCAGGGATCAAACCAACAGAAAGAAGCAAAGCATCACATTCTACAATCTCCTCTGTCCCTTTTATTATATTTAATGATTTGTCAACTTTTACTATTTCGACTGCTTCCAATCTCTTATTGCCAATTGTTCTTTTTATAGTATGCTGGATATCAAGCCTTATATCAAAATCTGACAAACACTGAACATAATTTCTTTTTAAACCTGTTAAAAAAGGCATTATTTCAACAACTCTCTCAATCTTTGCACCCTCAAGAGTTAATCTCCTGGCCATTATCATTCCAATATCACCTGAACCAAGAATAACAAATTTATTACCGGGCATATAACCTTCTATGTTTACAAGACGCTGTACTGTTCCTGCTGTAAAAATTCCAACCGGACGTGTTCCCGGAAGCCGTATCTGTGCTCTTGTTCTTTCTCTGCACCCCATTGCCAGTACAATTGATTTTGCTTGTAATTCCATATAACCATGATCACAACTTGATGCATAAACTTTTTTTGAAGCAGTTATATCAAGGACCATTGTATCCATTAATACTTCAATATTCAGGTTGAATACCTGATCAATATATTTCTGAGCATAATATGGCCCGGGATAATCTTTTTTAAAAATTACTGATCCAAAGCCATTGTGAATACATTGAGGTAAAATTCCTCCAAGTTCAGTATCTCTTTCAATAAGTAATACTTTTTTTGCCTTATTTTTTTTTGCCTCAATTGCAGAAGCCAGGCCGGCAGGTCCGCTCCCGACAACTATGACATCATATCTGTTGTTCATTTCACATCCTTTGTTTTTCTAGATAAAAATTCTGTACCTTTCCCTTTTTTATTTACTTGAGTCATAGAAATATTTAGTTCTCTGGATAAAAGCTGAATCACTCTTGGATAATCAAATGCACCCTGGCACCTTCCTGTGCCTAACCATGTTCTTTTTTTAATTGCATCATAATTTAATGCCGGAATGGATGAATTTATAGTATCAATAATTTCACCTTCTGTTACTTCTTCACATCTGCATACTATTCTGCCGTATTTAGGATTTTTCTTTACCAGTGCTTCTCTTTCTTTATGTGAAAGTTTTTTAACACAAATCCTTGGTTTTCTAATTGGATTCCATTTCTTTTTTTCAATAAATTCTTCTTTTGCTTCTTTTAAAAGCTCAATAACTTTTTCAGCAATAGCAGGAGCAGATACCAGACCAGGAGACTCTATTCCGCCTAAATTAACCAGACCTTTAATTTTATCCGGGATTTCAATTATAAAATCTTTATTTTCCATATTTCCTTTTGCTCTTAATCCTGCAAATTGAGCAATAATATCTTTTACCTCTAATGACGGAACCATCTTTTTTGCATTAAGAATAATTTCATCTAATCCTTGCTTGGTTGTAGTTGATGAACTTTCTTTATTTTCAGAAACCGAAGCATTAGGCCCTATCATAACATTGCCATGTGTTGTTGTTGAAACAAGAGTACCTTTACCTTTATCTGTTGGAACAGGATATAATACTGTATTTAAAGTTACTTTAGATGCATCAAATATTAAATATTCTCCTCTTACAGGAGTAATTTTAAAATCATTTCTTATTCCTGCTTCATGCATTATTTCGTCTGAATATAAACCTGCACAATTTATAATCCACCTGGAATAAAGATTTCCAATATTTGTTTTAATACCAATAATTTTATCAGCCTCTTTAATAAATTTTTCAAACTTTGTGTTTAATAGTAAATTAACTCCATTATCTACTGCATTCTCACAAGAGGCAACAACCGCTTCAAACGAATCAATAACTCCGGTAGTGGGAGTCCATAATGCTCCTTTAGCTTCAGAATTAATCTTAGGTTCTCTATATAAAATCCCATTTTTCCTTAAAATTTCTATTTCCGGTACACTGTTTAATATTGCTCTTTCATAAAGTTTTTTTACAATACTATACTCTTCATCAGTAAGCGCAACAACATAACTTCCGGTTTTTTTAAATGGAACATTTAAATCTCTGGCATATTTATGCCATAACTTATTACCTTTAATATTCATCTGAGCTTTTAATGTTCCGGGAATTGGATCATGGCCGGAATGAAGAATGGCTGAATTCCTTGAACTTGCTTCCATTCCAATATCTGATTCTTTATCTATTATTAAAATATCTAATTTATATTTTGATAAATTCCTGGCAATCATCCCGCCAATAATACCAGCGCCAATAATAATAAAGTCATACTGTTTTTGTTTCATCTAACTTCCTCTGTGACCTCTATGCCTTCGTGGCAAAACTTTTTTTTATATCCAATCAAATGATCTTTCTACAGATTTTTTCCAATTCATATATAATTTTTCTTTGTCACTGCTTTTCATTTTTGGAGTCCATTTTTTATCTGCAATCCAATTCTTTTTTAATTGATCCTTGTTTTTCCAAAATCCTACTGCCAAACCGGCAGCATATGATGCGCCAAGTACAGTTGTTTCAGTAATTTTAGGTTTAATAACCGGCACTCCCAAAATATCAGATTGAAATTGCATTAATAATTCGTTTGTTACCATTCCGCCGTCAACTTTAAGAGACTTAAAATTTATTCCCGAATCTTTCTGCATAGCAATAAAAATATCTTTTGTCTGATACGCTGTAGACTCTATTATTGCTCTTGCTAAATGTGTTTTATTCACATAATGAGTAAGACCGGTGATAACACCTCTTGCATCACTTCTCCAGTAAGGTGCAAACAAACCGGAAAATGCCGGCACAAAATAAATACCTCCATTATCTTTTACTTGTTTTGCCAATATTTCTATTTCAGAAGACTTTTTTATTAATCCAAAATTATCTCTAAACCACTGGACAGAGGATCCGGCAATAGCAATTGAACCCTCTAAAACATAAACCGGAGGTTCATCACCTATTTTAAACCCAACTGAAGTTATAAGCCCTTGTTTTGAATGAATAATCCTTTCGCCAATATTTAATAATAAAAAACATCCTGTTCCATAAGTATTTTTAGCTTCTCCTTTTTCAAAACAGGTCTGCCCAAATAACGCTGCTTGTTGATCACCGAGATCGCCGGCAATAGGAACCTTATCTTTAAAAACTTTATTATTTGTATATCCATAGATATAACTTGAAGCTTTTATTTCAGGAAGCATGCTTTTATTAATACATAATACTTTAAGCATATCATCATCCCAGGCTAATGTTTTTAAGTTCAT
>CAZYID010000029.1:16193-21125 GCA_964646595.1 uncultured Spirochaetales bacterium
ATTGCATTATAATATGGTTTCCCGGTTTTTTTATTCCATACAACAGTTGTTTCTCTTTGATTAGTTATACCAATTGCTGCTAATTGGTTTGTCTTTATATTTACTTTTTCAAGTGTAATTCTAATAACTTTATATGTATTATTTATAATTTCTATAGGATCATGTTCTACCCAGCCCGGTTTAGGATAAATCTGCTTATGTTCAAGCTGATGCATAGATACAATTTTGCCCTTTTTATTAAATACAACAAATCTTGTACTGGTAGTTCCTTGATCTATAGCTCCTATATATTTTTTATTATCAGGATTCATATTTCCTCCCTAGAAAATTACATCAGAGATTTGCCGAAGGTAATCTCTGATGTAATTGTTCGTTGATGGAGTCGTCATGCGCTTCAATTAAAGAAAATAACATATTCATTATAATTGAGTGTCTTTTAGTCATGACGACTCCTATAATAAGACCAAAAATAATATTTTTTTATTTTTAAAAAATTACATTTTTCAAGAAAAAAATACGAAAAATAATAAAAAAATATTAAAATAATTTAATGAAAAAAATTTTATCATTTTTCAATATAAATTGCCATTAATTACTTATTAAAAAAAAAAATAAGTGTTATAATAAAATTAATGAATAATAAAGTAATTTTATAATATGTAAAAAAAAGTAACAAAGAGGTAATAATGAAAATACACTTTTATGGATCAAGAGGATCAATACCAACACCGCTCTTACTGGCTGACTATCAAAGTAAAATGAAAAAAATATTAAATTTATATAAAAAATCAAAAGAGAAAAAAATAGACTCTTTTTTTTCTACTTTACCTTTCGAATTATCACATATATACGGCGGTAATACAGCTTGCACATCAATAGAAGAAAAAAATAAAGATTTAATTATTTTAGATGCCGGAAGCGGTTTAAGAGTCCTTGGAAATAAATTAATACAATTAAATAATCAAACAATACATATTTTTATTTCTCATTTCCATTGGGATCATATTTGCGGAATTCCTTTTTTTAAACCTTTATATAATCCATCTAACACTATTATTTTTTACTCTACTGATGAAAGTATGATTCAAAATCTGGCAAGACAGCAAATTGATAGTCACTTTCCTTTATCTTTTCAAAAACTCCCTGCAAAGAAAAAATTTGTAATACTTGATAAAAAAAGTCAGTATAAATTAAATGATTTTACAATTTTTAATATACCTTTAAATCACCCGGGTGACTGTACCGGATATATATTTGAAAAAGACGGCAAAAAAATAAGTTATTTAACTGATACAGAATTTACACCGGATACAATAGAGGGTGAAGCAGATTTTTACAGAGCCTGTTTTGAAAGCAGCAATGTTTTAATTTTAGACAGTCAATATAATGTTATTGAAATCTTCTCAAAATTTGATTGGGGGCATACATCTTCAAACATGGCAGTTAACCTTGCACTTGACTGGCGTGTAAAAAAATTAGTGCTTTTTCATTTTGATCCCAATCACTCGGATGTTGAATTATATAAAATCTTAAAAGATGCAAAAGCTCAGCAAAACCAATTTAATAAAAGAGAATTAGAAATTATTCCGGCTATTGAAGGCACTTTTATTGAAATTTAATAATGATAATTAATAATATAATTACTTTATGTATTCTAACTCTTTTTTTATTATTTTTAATAATAAAAATATTTTCCTGTCTTAATAATAATATTTTTTTAAATTTTATTTCAACGCCATTAATATTATTAATTATCATTATTCTTACTTTATACAGTTTATATAATAATCCTAGTATTTATTCTTTTTTAATTTCTCTAGGGCTTATTACTTCTCTTGTTGGAGATATATTTAATTTATTTGAAAAACATGATAATTCTCATCTTGTTTATAGTATCTCTTTTTTCTTTTTTACGCATTTATTATATTTATCAGCATTTATCACAGGGTACATTTTTTCAATATTTCATTTTATCCCTTTAATTATAATAAGTATAATAATTATTATTTTATACAATAAATTTAAAATAAATAATAAATTTATAAAAATTGGAATACTAATTTACATGTTTCTTATCTCAATAACTCTGGTAATTGCAATAAGTAATTTTAACAATAGTTTAACATTAAAAAGTTTATTTTGTTTACTTGGAATGCTTTTATTCTGGGTATCTGATTTGTTTTTAGGAATAGATGGTTTTATTAATAAAATTAAATACAGTACAATAATAATATGGGGATTATATGCTCCCGGTCAATTGCTGATTGCTTTATCCTGTTATCATTAATAATACAATATTAATAATAATTCATACTTTACCAAATAAAAGTTTTTCTTTTTCTTCGATGTTTCCTCTTTTAAGTTTTTTCCTAAAATTTGTGCTGTCATCTTCAATTATTTTTTTTAAATAATTAATATTATTATTAATAGCTGTTAAAAATAAATTTTCATTTATATTATATCTCTTTTCAAAATGATGAACAGCATAAATATATATTGAATTATATATTATCTCAATCCTATGCATAATCTCTTTATAAAAAAATAAAGTATTTTTTATAATATCAAACTCTGTTTTATAACCAGGAATACCGGCTTCTTTAAATTCATAATATAAAAACAATAATCTTTCCAGATACTCTCTATTTGACATTTGACCTAAAATATCTGCTGTTCCAAGAATTACTCCAGTTATATTTTCTTCTTCAGATTCAAATGATATATCCTTAATATTATTTTTTAAACCTGTGCATTTAATAATGTTTGATATTGGAATAATATCTTTATGATTAATGCCAAATAATCCAAAATTTTTAGAAAGAAATACCACGCTTCTTAAAACATGGTTTTGAGTATATTTTGCTCCAGTACCTTCGTCATCAATGTTTTCCTGTATGTATCCTACATCATGCAATAAAGCTGCATTAAATAAATTTTTTGCTAATTTTACAGGTAATAATTTTTCCGCAATGTTATATCCATCAACTAAAATTGCCGTAGCTAAAAATGCATCAAGGGTATGAAAAAAATCATGATAGTATGTATTACATGCCTTATATCCGGGAAATTCACCATCAAATAACTGCTTTGTTTTTTCATAACATTTCTCAATTTCAATAAAATCTTCCTGATTATAATAATATGAAAAAATATTTTTTACTGATTTTAAAACTTCTGACGGATTGTTTTGATCCACTAGCTCTGAAAATTTGCTTAATTTTATCTCCATAAAGGGTCTCCTATACTTTTATAAATCATATTTTTTTTTACTTTTTAAATTTATAGTTTAATATTAATAAAATAATTATATTTATTATATAGCAAAAAATTAAAATTTTCTAAATTTATTAAAAAAATTTTAAAAAAAATGCTTAAAATAACTAAGAATATTTCTTTAATTATTTTATATATTGTAATAAAATGCTACTGTGAATTCTAAAACTAATAAAAATATTTTCCCTTATTTAATAATTATTGCTTTTATTTTAGTTATGCTCTCTTCTGGAATTTTACTCGGATTAACAATTAATATTATAAATGGTAAATTTTCATTTATACTATTAAAGATTGCATTAATAAATTCATTTTTTTTAAGCTTAGGTTTACTTTTCAATATTTTCATATCAAAAATACTTATCTCAAAATTAAATAATTTTTTTATACTAATTCTATCAATATTATTAATATTAGGAGTAAGTTTAATAGGTTTTATATATGTGTTTTTCACAGAACCATTCTTTTTTATCTACGAAACAAACATTGTTTATTCATACCTGATTATAAATTTATTATTTATAATAAGTATTGGAATAATTACAACCGGATTCAACATCTATCAAAAACTTCTTACAGAAAAAGAAAAAATAATTGTTGAAGAAAAATATTTAAGAAAACAGACTGAACAAAAATTATATATTTCTAAAATCAATCCTCATTTTCTTTTTAACTCTTTAAATCTAATGATTTCCCTGCTTAAAAATCCAAAAAAAGCTGAAAAAGCAATACTTTATCTTTCTGATTTATTAAGATTTAATATAGATATTTCAGAAAAAGAAAAAATACCTATCAATTTAGAAATTAAAAATATTGAAAAATATTTTTTTATTCAAAAACTAAGATTTGAAAAAAGATTTTTATATAAAATAAAATGTAAAGTTGATGCAATGATTCCCCCTTTAATATTACAACCTTTAGTTGAAAATTCTATAAAATATAATATTAAAAATGTAGATATACTTATTATAGAAATAAATGTATATAAAGATAAAAACACTCTTTTTATAAATGTTATGGATTCGTGTAAGCTTGTAAATCAAAGTATGATAGGGAAAGGTACAGGGCTTGAAAATACGAAAAAAAGAGTTGAAATAAATGGAGGAAAATTTATAATAAAAAATGGAGGAATACAAATAAATTTCCAATTATGATAAGTGTATTAATAGCTGATGATGAAAAACACGCAAGAGACAGGTTGAAAACCTTATTGCAAAAATTTAAAATATTTTCTGTTGACTATGAAGCAAAAAACGGAGATGAAGTCATACAACTAATTATCTCTAAGAACCCTGATGTTGCATTTCTTGACATAAATATGCCGGGTGTATCGGTTTTTAATTCTATATCTTCTTTAAAAACTCCACCGCTTATTGTCTTTCAAACTGCTTATTCAGAATATGCAGTTGATGCTTTTGGAATTAATGCTTTAGATTATCTTGTAAAACCAATAAGTGAAGAAAGGCTTTCAAAAACTATAGATAAAATTAATAATACACTTGCATCAAAAAACTTATCACATAAAAACAAAGAAACTAATAATAATAATAATAATAATAATAATAATAATATTGAAAAATTATCAATTAAAAATGATGGAAAAATAAAAGTTATCTCAGTAAATGATATTTATAAAATTACATTTGAAGAAGGATTTAG
>CAZYID010000030.1:0-20863 GCA_964646595.1 uncultured Spirochaetales bacterium
AAGAATTTTCAAAACTTATTTATAATTTTGGAAATTACTGGTTTAATTATAGCAAAAGTTCAGTCTGATTTTAAATAATTGCAATATTTCCATTTTTATTATAATGGATTTTATTGAATTCAGGGCAAATAATCATATTTTCAGAAATTGAATGTATATCTCCAGCACCTGTTAACAGCATTATTTTTTTTAATTCTTTTTTATATTGTTCTATAAGCATAGAAACGCCTTCTTTATTTCCGCCTAATGCAGCTATTGCAAATGGTCTTCCTATCATGACAATATCAGCTCCAAGTGCAATCGCTTTAAAAATATCTTCTCCGCTTCTTATTCCACCATCAAAAATAATTTTAACTTTTCCTTTAACTGCTTTTGTAATTTCTTTTAATACAGATATGGATGACGGATGATTGTCAGTGATTCTCCCACCATGATTACTTACTACAATTGCTGATACTCCTGCTCTAACAGCATTTTCTGCATCTTCTACATCCATAATTCCTTTAATAATAAAAGGAATTGGAGATATTTGTGTTAATTCGATTAATTGATCAAGAGATTTTGGGCTTACATTTTGATTTAAAAGCGCCATAGTTGTAAATGCCGCTGCATCAATATCAATACCTACAAATTTAATATTTGATGCAATAGAGTCTTGTATTCTTTTAATTATATCATTTTGATTAGATCTTGGTTTAAAAATAGCTCCGCCAAATCCATGAGTATTTTTAATTGCCTGTAAACCTATTTTATATAACTCCTCCTGTGCACCGTCTCCAACAAATCCAATAATTCCAGAATCTTTAGCTCCTTGAACAATACTTGTTGCATATTCAAGCTCTGAAATGTTTCCACCCATATTTATATCACAACCTGTAATTGGAGCAATAACAAGAGGTAATGCCAGATTAGTTCCAAAAAAATCAATTGATGTATCCACAGACTTAACATCATGAATTGTTTTTGTTTTAATTAATATTTGTTTAACATCCCTGTAATTTCTAATAAAAGAATTACCATTTCCTATTCCTCCCATTCCAGGGATTTTACCTTTACATTCAATTCCGTCGCATTCATTACATGCAAAACATGCTCTATTAAATCTTTCTCTAGCCAGCCTGCATATTTCATTCCATGTTTTTATTTTATCTTTAGAAGTGGTAATTTTGATTGAATTTTCAACTTTTTTTATTGTTTCCCATGCTTCTTCTCTGGTGCTTTTTACTACTATTACATTTCCAAATTTATCCAGATTACATTTTGGAGCTATTACTTCATCTCCAATATCCATACGAGTAAAAATATTCATAACACCGGGTATTGAAAGAGCTTCTTCAATGCCTTCTATTTTTTCAATAATTCCCGGTTCAGGAATTATTGCTTTTTCAATAGATACCCAATTTCTTGTTGGCACTAAATTATACGGAGTAAGTCCTAATACGATGTCTATACCGTTACGAATTAGATTTATGCCTGAAGAATATGGATATGTATATGCCGACATAAAACCGCCGGATAATCTTGCAGCTATTTCTACAATTTTTGCTCCATCTTTAGTGATTTTAATATCACCTTTAGCCGCTCCAAGGTTAATCCCCAGGGCTTTAATTCCCTTGATAAATACTTCAACTGCATTATCTATTTGTTTTTTAGGAAGTATTGTAGGCATTACATGACCAATCTCAATAAAATAAGGTTCACGATTAATAATTCTATCAGCAATACCATTTATTGATATTGTGTCATTATAAACAATAGCATCTATAGATAGTTCTGGACCTTCCATATATTCTTCAACAATTAATTCACCGGAAGGACTTGATTTTTTTGCATTATAATATGCAGTCTCAAGCATTGATTCATTTTCAATTTTCATTACTCCTCTAGCGCCCATGTTATCTACTGGTTTTATTACAAGAGGATATGGCAGTAATTTCACAATTTCTTTTAAATCTATTAAACTCCAGCATTTATAGAACTTTGGAATTGGTACATTATGTTTCGCTAATCTTTCTCTCATTTTAAGTTTGTTACTTGCTGCTTCAGCATTTTCAAATTCTATTCCGGGCAGATTTAATGCATTAGCAACAGCAGCAACTGTCATCGATGCATCTGTACCTACTGTAATTACACCATCTATTTTAACTTTTTTATTAAATTCTTTCATCATTCTAACAGTACCATCAGTGTCTCTAATTGAAATTACAATTGGATGATTTGCTATTTTCATTCCTGCGGCATTTTTATTATAATCTGTAACAATTGTTGTTAACCCAAGATCATTAGCAGTTTCTATTGCCGGTACTTGTAATAAACCGGCTCCAATAATTAAAATACTTTTTCCGTCATAAGGTTTCATAAAAATGTACTCCCATATTTATATTTGAAAAGAGTGTATGATTATAAAATCGGCATGAAAAAAAGATTTGATTAGTCCTATTTTTTATAAAAAAAACCTGATTTTTTTATTTTTATTATAAAAAGATCAGGTTTTATTATATCAATTAAAAATTTATTTATTTCTTTAAACTTTACGCCATTTTGGATCAAGTTGTGCAACAGCTTGATAGCCTTCTTGCATATAAATTGCATCAAGGATTGACATTCTAATCATTGCTTCACAAACCGGATAAATTCTAGGGCATATTGAAGGATCTCTTCTTGTAATTGGTTCTAATGTCACTTCTTTCATATTTATCATATCTACTGTTTCTTGTGGTAAAGAAATTGTCGGTGTTGCTTTTACAGCTACTCTTACTCTGATTTCTTCGCCATTTGATATACCACCTAAAATACCACCGCTTTTATTACTTTTAAATCTAACTCTGCCGGATGATTTGTCAAGATATGCTGGATCATTTGACTCTGATCCTTTGAGTTTTGCATGTTCAAATCCAGCACCTATTTCAATACCTTTTACAGCTCCAATTGACATGATACCATGAGATATTGTTGCAGATATTTTATTAAAAACCGGCTCTCCTAATCCTGCAGGGACATTATGACATATTACTTCAATTACTCCACCAGCAGTGTCACCTTCATCTTTTATTTTTAATATATCAGCAATCATTTCTTCTGCTTTTTCTAAATCAGGACAATTTAAATCATTTTTTCGATAATTAGCTTTTGCAGTTTTATAATCAATATGATTTGCTTTTATACCGTGTGATTCAACTACATATCCTATAACATCTATATCCATTTTATTTAAGATTTGTTTAGCTACAGCTCCGCCGGCAACACGTGCAGCAGATTCTCTTCCTGAAGCTCTTCCGGCGCCAACCCAGTCAGCGTATTCACCATATTTTTTAAAGAATCCGTATTCTGCATGACCCGGTCTCATAATTTCTTTGTAACTTCTATATTGATCAATATGAATATCTTGGATATCAACATTAGGTATAATTAAACCAACCGGTGCTCCGGTAGTTAAATCATTTTCCATAACTCCGGAAAATATATACACTTTATCAATCTCTTTTCTTGGAGAATCAAGTTTTGTTTGTCCTGGTTTTCTTTTGTCTAATTCTTCTTGAATCATATCAGGTATTAATTTTATTCCAGGAGGTACTCCGTCAATAATTGTAAGAAGTCCGCCAAAAAGTTCTTTTGGAATATTTAAATTTTTACGGAAACCTCCGGCATAAGATTCACCACATGTTGTAACTTTAAATAATGTTCCAAATGTATTGCCAAACATAATTTACCATCCTTAAGTATTTTATAAGTATTTAACAAAATTTTTAAGAAAAATCACTATTTTTTTTAAAATTTTATAAAAAATGATTTGAAATTTTTAAAGCAGACTAAATTTTATTCTAATTCATCAGAATAATAAAAGTTTTTTGTTATTATGCTAAATAAATTATCTGATAAAAGCTGGAATTCATTAAGTTGTTTGTAAAGTGTAACAATCATTACTTTAATTACAGCTATAACAGGAATCGCAATTAGCATACCAATAAATCCAAAAAGATTGCTTCCGGCAATAATTCCTAGAATAACAAGAAGAGGATGTAAGTCTACTGATTTACCAATTATTGTAGGTTTTAAAATCGTTTCTTCAATTAATTGAACAGCAATAATAACAATAATAACTCCCAGTATAGAGGCATTTAATCCAATTATATTAACATATCCAGCAGGAATAAGATTTAAAAGATAAATTGAGCTGCCAATTATTATGCCGATTAATGGTCCGAGATATGGAATTATGTTTGCTATTCCGGCAATCATTCCGGAAATGAATGCTGTCGAAGGCGGGAAGCCTATTGCATAAAATCCAAGTGAGATTAATATTCCCATTAACAAAGATTCAAAAAGAGTGCCTCTTATATATCTTCCCAGAATATTATCAACTTCTGCAATTGTTATTAAAGACATCTCAAAATATTTGTTTGGAACAATTGATAATATTTTCTTTTTTATTTGTTTCCCGTTTAATAAAAAAAAGAAAATACAAAATGGTATAATTATAACTAATGAAAACATATTTGGTAAGTTAGATATAAGACTTGGTATTTTTTTTGTTAATTCAGAATCCAATTGAAATTGTATATTTGAAAAAATTTCTTTCCAATTTATAAAGTTAATTTTTTGAGTTAGATAAATTTTAAGTTTTTCAAGTTGAGAAATAACTGTTTTATTGAAATTTGACATTTCTTGTTGAGTTGGAAAATAATTTTTAACTAAAACTATTAATAAAATAAAAAATAATATGGTTAAAATAAAAATAATTGTAATAACAATTATACGGGGTATTCGTTTTCTTTCAAAAAAGGTTAAAATCGGTTCAATTATATAGGAAATAATAAAAGCTATTACAAATGCTGTTAATAATGGAACTAAAGCATATGCTGCTAAAATAATTACAGTTAATAAAAAAACATAGAAAAAGAATTTGATATAGTTTATTTTTAAAACAGTTTTTTTGTTAAAAATATTATTTTCTTCTTTTTTTTTCATTTTTTAGAATCCGATTTATATCTATACTTGTTTAAAGCATATTTATGTTTTAAAAGCGTTTTATTTGTTTCTTTCAATCTTTCACCTATCATTATAGCAAGCTCTTTTAAAATTTTAGATCCTAGAGCAGGTTCTCTGTCAATTAAATTGAAAAGATCTTGTCTGAAGAATACAATTACTGTTGTATTATTAATGCATCTTGCTGAGGCTGAACGGGGAGAATCATTTAAAAGAGCCAGCTCTCCTACAAAATCTCCTTCTGTTAATGTTGCAAGGTGTCCAGGTTCACCTGATTCGGATTTTCTTTCTATTGAAATAGCCCCGCTTTTAATAATAAACATACCGGCAGCAGGATTATCTTCTTTAAATAAAAATTCATTTTTTAGGTATTTTCTCTCATATATTAATAAACTTACTTTTTTTATTTCTTTTTTTGAGAGAAGATCAAATAATGGTATTTGTTCTAAAAGATTAATGTTTTCATAGTTAAATTTTTTAATTTTATTAAAAATATTTTCCCAAAATGGAATGTAATCTTTTTCACTTTGTTCTTGATTGTTTTCTTCTTTTTTAATTGATTTTTTTGCCATTTAGCCGATTCTCCTTAATTAAACATTATATATTAATTTAATTGAAAAAATAAATAAAAATGTTTTTATTTTATAATTCACTATTTTTATTTTATATGTTTATATTATTAATTATATCAAATATTGCTTTTTTTTAATTATTTCTTTTAAATATAATTAAAAAAATGTAATATTTTTGTTGACAATTACCGAATAAAGTTTTATAAATACTTAAGTTGCTTAAGTAAAAGTTAAGTAGGCACATTATGAAAAAGACAAATGTTTATTTTTTTGGTGATAAATTAAGAAAGATTCGTGAAAAAAAGAAAATTACTTTAAAAGAAGTTGCAAAAAAAATAGGTGTTAGTGAAAGTTTAGTTTCGCAAATAGAAACAAATAAAGTATCTCCTGCAATTGATACATTATTAAGAATTACAGATGTATTAGAGGTAGACCTTGAATATTTATTTAGTGATTTTAAAAAGAGTAAAATAGTCAATTTGGTAAAATATAAAGATAGAAATAAAATGCTAATGCATGATGTTGTTTATGAGCAGCTTTCAAAAACAATTGGGGGAGATGAAGAACACGGTATTGAAGCATATTATTTAGAGATAAAAATTGGCGGCGAAAAGGGAAGTACAGAATATGGACATAAAGGCAGGGAATTAGGTATTATTATAGAAGGTGAAGGGGAATTTTTAATTGGTAATAAAAGCTATAAGCTTTTTAAAGGCGATAGTATTTCATTTGAGTCGGATGTACCTCATGTTTTAAAGAATACAGGTAATATATCATTAAAAGCATATTGGATAATTACACCTCCAAAAATGTTTTTTAAAGAGATGTAATATTGCCATTGAGACACAGAGTACACAGAGATTTAATTTTATTTTTTAATATCCTCTGTGCCCTCTGTAACTCTGAGGCAAAATAAAATATAAAAGGAGATTATTATGGGAAAAACAATAGCAGAAAAGATTTTTGAACAGCATCTTGTTGATAATCCGTTTAAAGGAATCAATGTATTAAAATTAGATGCAGTTTTCTGTCATGAGATAACAACTCCTATTGCTATTACAGATTTAATGGCAAGAGGAAAAGATAGAGTATTTGATCCTACAAAAATAAAAGCTGTTATTGATCATGTAACACCTGCAAAAGATTCTAAAACCGCAGAACAGGGAAAAATCCTTAGAGATTGGGCAAAAAGGAATAATTTAAAAGATTTTTTTGATATTGGTAGAAATGGTGTGTGTCATGCTATTTTTCCGGAAAAAGGTTTTGTTAGACCAGGTTACACAATTATTATGGGGGACTCTCATACTTGCACACACGGTGCTTTTGGTGCTTTTGCAGCAGGTGTTGGAACAACAGATCTTGAAGTTGGGATTTTAAAAGGAGTATGTGCATTCAAGGAGCCAAAAACTATAAAATTTGTTTTAAACGGTACTCTTAAAGATGGAGTTTATGCAAAAGATGTTATTCTATATATAATAGGTAAAATTGGGGTTAATGGTGCAACAAATATGGTTATGGAATTCACAGGACCAATTGTTGATAATATGAGTATGGAATCAAGGATGACATTATGTAATATGGCAATAGAAGCAGGCGGAACCTGTGGAATATGCTACCCTGATATGATAACAGTTGAATATTTATGGAAATATATTAAAGATAATTTTACTTCTAAAGAACAGGCATTAGAAGAATATAAAAAATTGATATCAGATCAAGATGCAGAATATGAGAAAGTTATAGAATATGATTTAAGTGATCTTGAACCTCTTGTTACATATGAATATAAACCTGAGAATGTTAAATCAGTAAAGGAAATGGAAGGTACACGTGTAGATCAAATTTATATAGGATCATGTACTAATGGTCGAATAGAAGATCTACGAATAGCTGCAGAAATTTTAAAAGGCAACAAAATAAATGATAATGTTAGAGGAATAGTTTCACCGGCAACACCGGAAATTTATAATAAAGCATTAGAAGAAGGATTAATTAAAATTTTTTCTGAAGCAGGATTTTGTGTGACAAATCCTACATGCGGTGCTTGTCTTGGCATGAGTAATGGTGTACTTGCTGAAGGTGAAGTTTGTATATCAACAACCAATAGAAATTTTTATGGGAGAATGGGTAAGGGCGGAGTTGTTCATTTGTCAAGTCCGGCAACAGCTGCTGCAACAGCAATTTCCGGGAAAATTACTAATTCTAATTTATACAAAGGAGGTAGTAAATAATGAAAAAATTTCAGGGAAAAGTCCTTTTTTTAGATAAAAAAGATATAAATACTGATGAAATTATACCAGCAAAATATTTAACTGAAATAACAAAAGAAGCATTAAAACCATTTCTTTTGGAAGATTTAAAATTGGATGATTTTGATCCAAAAAAAGATCTTAATGAAAAATCTATTATTATTACCAGAGAAAATTTTGGCTGCGGTTCATCAAGAGAACATGCTCCTTGGGCATTAGAAGTCAATGGAATTAATGTTGTAATAGCTGAAAGTTTTGCACGAATTTTTAGACAAAATATGTACAACTGCGGAATGATGGCTATAGAATTACCAAAGGAAAAAATAGAATATTTATTTAAAGAGTATAAAAATAAAAATGTTAGTTTAAAAATAGATATTGATAAGTTATTGATTGAGGTCGAATCACAAGATAAAAAAGATAGTATTAATTTTAATGTAAATGATTTTGATAAAGCTTTAGTTAATGAAGGCGGTTGGGTGAATTACGCAGATATGAAGTATTAATAGTTTAAGTGAATGTTGGATTATGATATTTAACATTCACTTGATTATTTATTGATCATATTCTTTATTTATTAATGATTCAATTTTTATTTCAAGTTCCGTTTCTTTAAAAGGTTTTACTATATAATCTATTACACCATGTATTCCATTTTTAATTATTTTATTATCTTTAGAATGTGTTAGTATAAAGATAAATGGAATAAAATAATAATTTTCAACTTTTGATAGTTCTTCTAAAAAAACGTGTCCATCAATTATCGGCATTTCTATATTCGAAATTATTAAATCAGGTTTTTGAATATTTTTTAGTTTTTCAATTGCTTCATATCCATTATTTGCTATATAAACATTATATTTTTTTGACAAATGTTTATTTATTTTATTTGTAAAACTATCATCATTATAAATAATAAGTATATTGTGGAATTTGTTTTTTTGAATGTTTAGTAATTTTTCATTTGTCATTTTCATTCATATATCCAAAATTAAATATATAACTTTTATGATTTAAGGATAATAAAATTAACGTTTTATTATAGGTTTTATTTATAGATGAATAAAATAATTATATATTAATAATAAATATTAATTTATATTATGTCAATATGAATTATAAAAATGTTGAATTTATTATTTTTTTATAATTTATATTTTTTAAAGAATTTGTTGTTTTAATAAAATATTTGTTATATTTTGTAAAAAAATGTAATAAAAAAAAGGAAAAAGATTTTATATGCTATTTTTTATTTTTACATATTGATACAATTTTACCAAGTAATATAAATGTATTTTTAATTATTAAGAAAAAAATATTTGAAGGAATAAATGGCGGTGCTTTTAATATTAGATTTGAACCTAAAAATTTTAGAATGAAAATTGTTGACTTACTTGACAGGTTATAAATTTATTTTACAGGAAATTTTTTTGGAGACCAGGCAATATTTACTTCAAGAACTTTTTTTGAATAAGTTTATGGTTTTTCTGAAGTGCCTATACATGGAAGACCTGATTATGTCTGACCTATTAAAAAAATCTAAAAATTATATAATTTGTCGGGATTCGATTACTACTTCTTAAAGAAGATTTTATAAAAAAGGGATATTTAAACAGATGTTTCTAAATATTTATTTATTTAATTATTTTAAATTAGACGGCTCACCTAAATCATTAATAAAAAAATAAAAAAAAATTTAATTATTTTTTTATTATCTAAAAAAAATAAAGGTAAAGAAATGAAGAAAATATCATTTATTTTAATTTTTATATTAATACTATTTTCATGCTTATACAGTGATGAAACAACAGATATTCAACAAACTGATATCGAAAAAAATCAAAAAACTGAAGATGAAATTTTTTGGAAATTTCGAGGGGATATATCTTTTGTTTTAACATATTATTTACCATGCCATGATGGAATAAGTAATGGTAATCATTTTTCACCAATAAATTTTACTCCTTTAGATTATACGGATAAAGGTGATCCAGATAATGATCATCACACAGACACAGATGATGGAAGAGTATTAAATTATACCGGATCTGAGTTAAAACTATATGTTAAATATCATTTTATTGCTCCATTTTTAAATTATAAAAATTCATTGTTATCCGGGAATAATATAAAATTTAGTGTTTTAAGTGAATTAAGCCCAATTTCAGCAAACATTGGCGGAGAAGTAACATTTACACCAATTGCATTTTTAACCTTTCAAACTGGATTATTAATTGGCGGTGCATGGTATTTTGAAGGGTTGGCTGCCGGGATGGGTATATCAACAAAAGACGGGATAGTAAAACTCGGATATGGTGGTCCACACATACAATTGTGGTTTGCATCAACTTTTCAAATGGATTTGGCATACATATTTGCGCAAGATTTTCAAAGGTGGACTCATATAGTGATGTTTATTACACCAAGGATAAAATATCAGGCATTATTAAGTGTTAATGAAGATCAGCCTTATATGTATGAAGCAGATAGAGGGATGAATTATAATGGCTGGAGATTTTCATGTGAATTTTTTCTCGGCTATCAAATAAATGTTATAGAAGATGATAGGGGAGATGATAAACAATTTATAAAAATGAGAAATAAAAATTTTACTATAACAACAGGATTATTTGGGAATATAGAAAAACTTGATATTACACATAATTATAGATCCCAGATGAAAAATGGTGGTTGGGGATCTGATTTTGTTACTGTTGAATTTGGACCATCAATAAGATTTGAACTTCCATGGAATTATTATTTAATTTTATTTGCATTTTTTGCTACTGACAGAGAGTATACATCAGATACTGTAGGAAATATTGATTTTAGAGAAAGAAAATATCAGGATTGGTATATTCATTTTAGACGAATTGGATTATTCTTTGGATGGAAATTTTAAATAATTATCAATCATAAATAATTTAACTTTTTTTATCCATATTATTTTTTAAAAAAAAGAGTATTTTTATTTAAAAATACTCTTTTTTTATTAAATGTTAATTAAATTTTATTTATTTACTAAATTAACCTTTTAATCCGGTAGTAGAGATACCTTTTGTAATATTCTTTTGTAAGATAAAGAAAACTAAAAATACAGGTACAAGAGAAAGCATTGACATTGCAAACATTGCACCCCAATTTGTTACTGAAGTAGGATCAGCAAAATTTCTTAAAGCAACTGTAACTGTAAATAATTCTTTTGAATTTAAATATATGTTAGCTTGTATAAAATCATTCCATCTCCAATAAAAAGAAAAAATTGCTACTGTAAATAATGCTGCTTTACTTAATGGAACAAATATTTTTAAGAACATTGTATATTTGTTACATCCATCAAGAACAGCTGATTCATCAAGTTCTTGAGGTATACTTCTCATGAATTGTGTAACAAGAAATATAAAAAAAGGCGTACCAAACCATGGAACTATTATAAGTGGAACAAATGTATTTATTAATCTGAGTTTAAGAAATAATAGATATTGGGGTATCATTAATATTGGATATGGTATCATCATTGTTGACAACATGATTGAAAATAAAATATTTTTACCGACAAATTTGTTTCTAGCAAATCCAAAACCAACAACAGCAGCTGAAGTTATTGCTCCCATTGTAGCTATTGTGCTGATAAATATTGAATTAGTAAAAAATGTTGCAAAAGTTACATCACCAAATCCTTTCCATCCCTCTGGATAATTACTAAATATCCATTTTTCTGGAAGCAATTTAAGCCCTTTTCTAAAAATATCAGATTGAGTTTTAAAAGATGAAAAAAAGAGCCATAAGACTGGATACAACATTGATAATGCTAACAACAAGCATAGACAGTGAAAAATTAATTTATTTGTTTGAAATCTATTATTATTATTTAATTTGTTCATAATTATAGCCCCTCTTTTGATTCATAAAATACCCATAATTTTGAAGTTAAGAATATAAGTCCACATACTACAACAAGAATAACTAACATTATCCAAGCCATTGATGATGCAGCTCCCATGTCATAATATCTGAATGCTCTATGATACATATATAATGCATAAACTAATGTTCTATTTAAAGGATTTCCTTCTCCGTTAGATATAATATAAACTTGAGTAAATACTAAAAATCCATGAATTGTCTGCATTATAAGATTAAATAATATTATTGGACTTAATAATGGGAGTGTTATATGAAATAATTTTCTCCAGAAGCCAGCACCTTCAACAACAGCAGCTTCATAGTAAGTATCAGGAATGTTTTGTAATCCTGCTAAAAATATAAGCATTGAGGATCCAAATTGCCATGCATATAGAAGTATGATAACCCAGATTGCAGTATGAATATTATTTATGAAAGTAATCATAGTATTTTCATAACCAAACATATAGGCAATTTTATTTATAAGCCCATTAGTTCCAAACATTTCTCGCCAAACAACAGCAACAGCAACACTGGAACCTATTATTGAAGGTAAATAATATACTGTTCTATAAAAACCGGTTTTAACACCTCTTTTATTTAATATTAAAGCTATAAATAATGCAAAAGCTAATCTTAATGGAACAGCAGTAAATACATAATGAAATGTAACTTTTAGTGATGTATAAAATTTATCATCCTGTAGAAATATCCATTTATAGTTTCTTAATCCAACAAATTTTGACTGCTTAAAAATATCACCAATCATGTCATATTCTCTGAATGACATAAATATGGATATTGCCATTGGTACTAAGAAAAAAAATAAAAAACCTAATATCCATGGTAATATGAAAGAGTATCCAACAAAATTGTTATTATTAAGTAATCCAGAAGAAAAAGTTTTCTTTTTTGCCATTTTATTACCAGCCTTTAGAATAATTTAAATACCTGTATTATTGAAAATTTAGAGTTGCAAAATAATTATTTTGCAACTCTAATATTGATTTTAATTAATATTTATTTCTTTACCCTATCTTTGTAAGATACTGTTCATTTTTTCAATAGCTTTTTTTCCAGCTTCAGCTGGTGTGCTTGCACCATGAGATACTTCTTCCATTGAGTCTCTTAATGCATCTCTTGCTTCGTTTGCTTTTGGTGGGAAGTAAGGATCCATTGCTTTTTTACTAAATTTACCAACTTTAGAAATAAAATCAAAAATTATTTTATTTTGTGAATCTAGGTTACTTTTCATTGATTTTCTGACAGCTTCTATTGCTGGGACACCTAAATCTCCTTGAATAACGCTGTTTGCTTCTTCATCAAATAAAAAATAACGAATAAAAGTTCCAGCTTCTTTTTTTATTTTTGATGTTTCAGCAATACACATAAACATTGATGGTTTAACATACATTCCTTCAGCGTTATTTGGGCCGGGATACATCAATAAATTAGAATCTTTTCCTGTAGTTTTTGTTACACCTATTACTTTGTTTGACCATATAGGTCTCATAGCAGCTTTACCTTTTGCATAAGAAGAAGCTTCTTCATTTGATGCAGATTCTAAAGCAACACTTAAAGGTTCCATACCATTACTTTTTTCAAGGTTTGAAACTATTGTCATATATTCTTCAAATGTTTTTGCTGTAAAACCAACACTTTTTAAGTCTGGTGCATAAAGTGTTTCGCCTTTTGATCTTGCAAAAATTTCAAATTGTTCCTGTGCAAAATTACCTGTACCCCATACTTTTGTTTTACTATAGATGGTATTACAAATTTTTACAAAATCATCCCATGTCCATTTTGTATCATCTGGTATACTTACTCCTGCTTTTTTAAAAGCATCTGCATTATATGCAAAACAAAGACTGTTAACACCAGTAGCTGCACCATATAATGTACCGTCATACTTACCAACATCAATTGTACTTTTGTCCATACCACTAAGTCCTTTAAGAGTACTAACATTTTTTAAATCAGCAACTTGTCCTTTTGAAGCCCAACTTGGTATATCTTGAATTCTAAGTCTATACACATCTGGTAATTGATTACCTGCAGAAAGAGTAATGAGTTTTTCAAAATATCCACTAAAGCTTGTAAAAATTGGTTCAACTTTAATTTTTGGATTTTTTGCTTCAAACATTTCAATTACTTTTAGAGTCTTATCATGACGAGTTTGAGATCCCCACCACATTACTCTAAGTGTTTTTTCTTTGCTGCCAAAAAAAGCATTAACAGAAACAACTAGAGCAGCTAAAATTAACATTATTGCTAATCCTCTTAGAAAAAATTTTTTTAATTTTTTCATTTGTAACTCCTTTTTTTATTTTTTTTCTTTAAGTTATTGATAACGTTTTATAATCAGAAGAATTATATTAAAATTATTGATACTATCAATAACTTTATTTGAATTATCATAATTTATATATAATAAAAAAAAATAGCAATTTAAAATGAGGTATATTTTGTTCAAATTTCCGAGGAAATAATTTTTTAAAAAAACATAAAATTAAACAAAAATTAGCATTTTATAAGTAATTTTTATTGAATTTTGAATATTTTTTTAAATTTTTGGATGTATTTAAGAATAATCAGTATGAGGAATAAATAATGCAGCCATGAATTCATCCATATATCCTGATTCGTTACTTAAGTCAATATAAGTTAATTTTTTTGAGACTTCAGTTATTTCATTTCTAGCTTCATTTGAAAGTAAGTATTTTACAGCTCCATTCAAGGATGAATTACCAATGAATTTTATTTTTTTTTCTTCTATTTGCGGGAAAAGTCCTATTTCAAGTGCATTTTTTACATTTAAAGAATTACCAATACCTCCAGCTACATATAAATTTGAAATATCAGAGAATCCTAAATTCATTTTTTTTAATAGTAAACTAATTCCAGAATAAATTGCAGCTTTTGCACGAAGAATATTATCAATATCTACTTCATCAATATAAATACAATTATTATTAAATGAGTCTTCTTTTTCATAGAGGATAAAAGCTTTTCTATTTCCAATCTTTTTTGTAATTTTATCAGTGAATTTACCTCTTTTATCAATATAATTTATTTCTCTTAAGTGTTTTAAGAGACTAATAATTCCTGTCCCGCTTATACCAATTGGTTTGGTATTTCCGGCAATTGTATATTCAAAAATTTCATTGCTTATTTTAACATCAGTTATTGCTCCCTGTTTATATCTGGTTCCGCATGATAATCCCATTCCTTCAAATGCCGGACCTGCTGAGCATGCGCATCCCATAAGCCATTCTTTATTACCAATTATTATTTCTCCATTTGTTCCAATATCAAGAAGAATTGAAATCTCATCATTTTTATGCATATTACAAGCAATTACACCGGCAACCAGGTCACCTCCTAGATAATTTGCTACACTTGGTATAATAATAGTTTTAGCTTTTGTAATATTATTAAAAAAGATATTATTTAAAGAAGGTATTGAATTTGCAACAGGACTGTATGGAGTTTCCCTTATATATTTTGAAGGAAGTCCCAGTAAAAGGTGAATCATTGTTGTATTACCTGATATTATTATTGATTTTATTTCTTCATTGAGACAATGATTTTTAACACAGAGTGTTTTTATACCATTATTAATTTCATTAATGACTTTATCTTTTAATATTATGTAACCATCCTTTTTTTGTGCAAAAACAATGCGGTGTATGACGTCTGCACCAAACATGATCTGAGGATTATAAAAAGTGATTGAATCAATTATTTGTTTTTTTCCAGAATTAATAAGAGAAATTGATATTGTTGTTGTGCCAATATCGATTGCTAAATTTAAATTATTTAAATTTACTCCGGCAATAACATCAATAATTTCATATTTATCACCTTGATTATATAAATATGCTGTAATAGTATTTTTTATATGAGTTAAATTAGAAATTTTAGAAATAGTATCAATATCATTTGGTGTAACAGTATTATAGTTTTTTTTATTTAAAAGATTTTGAAAGAAATCAATATCAGACTGGTAAAGAGTTCTTGATTCCGGAATGATTTCTAATTCAATTTTTTTAATAATTGGATCATATGATTTTATATTAAATTGTTTAATTAAATCTTTTTTCTCAGTATCTAATGTTAAAGTATTGTATTCCGGAATAAATACAGTTAAATCTTCTTTAATACTGGTTTTACATGCAAGATGTGGTTTTTCATTAATATAAACAGTACATTTATTACATTTTCCCTGACCACCGCAGGGCGCATCAATAAAAAGACCGGATTGATGAATAGCATCTAATAAATTGGTATCTTCGTTAACTGTGATTTCTTTATTAAAGTCACCGGAAATTAATTTAATTTTTTTCATTTTTTAAATTTTATATTTATTCTGTGTACTATAAATTTTTGTGGTAATTTATTATTCATTTCCACATTTCATTTAAATACGGTGATAAATCAGAAGCTTCTTGAGGACCAACCATTATATCCCAGCCGCTAAGTTCGTCTTCTAATTCACCTTTTAAGATTGCTACATATCCTGGAATAATAAGTTTTTTATGCGAGATTTTTTGTTCAATATTTGAGTTTATCAAGCTTTTTGCAATAAGTTGAGCTGAAAATTTATTTGCAGACCATGCAGTTAAAACAGACATTCCTTCAGAGTCAGTTATTAATAAACGTGCATTATAAGGAGAGTTTTCAATTTCACCGGAAACAATAAAGTAAGTTAAAGAAAAATTAGTTGTAACTATTAGTGGCGAGTCTTCTTTTGGCTCGCCGACATCATATATTCCAGGTTGTATTTGAAGGGGTTTTTGCGGATCAGTATAAATATTTTGTCTTAAAGTTAATAATGGAAAAAGCGATGCTCCATTATATTTTTTTAAGATTACAATTGATGAATATTTGCATACTCCGGTAATTATAGAATTAATCTGGTCATCAGATTCTGTTAAAATTGGATAACCGGAAGGTTTAAAGCTTTTATTAATAGCAAGACGTCTTAATGAAATATTTTTTTCTAATAATTGCGAAATAGTGTCAGATTGAGTCTTTAAAATAATATTTTTAATTCCCAGGTTTTCAGCTGTTTCTGTAATATCAAATAAATCATTAAGGTTATCAGAACTTAATACTGCTTTAATTTCTTTATCTTTTATTAAATTAGCATAAGCATCTATATCTGATTTATTGATGCTATTAATTATTAATCTTGAATGATTGTTTTCGATCTGCATTATATCATTTAAAATATCCGGATTAATATTTGATAAAATTATTATTTTATTTAATTGTTGAATATTTTTAAACTTATTTATAAAATTTTCTTTATTATTCGAATCATTTTTTAATGATATACATTCGCATTCCAGTTTTTCTCCAACTCTTTCAAATTCGTAAAATTTGATTTCATTGATCTTGTTTGAAAAATCAGAATCAGAAAGATTATCACTTATTTCCAGCGCAATTAATGTTTTATTTATAAATGTTTTTTCATGCCTATAAAGAATTGTTTCTGCACCAATTTCATAAGAATTATTGCCTAGTTTAAAATTTAATTTTTTTATTGGCGGTGATTGAGATGCACCGAGTATATTCATAGATTCTTCTGAAATATATGGACATAATGTAGGTTCTGCAGATTTGGCAGCTAATTTCATTGCAAATGCAAGACATGTTGGAACACCGCATTCATTGCAGTTTTTATTTGGTAATAGTTTAAATATTTCTAATCCTGTTAATGCCATTTATTTATCTCCTGTTAATTGTATTAACAGGCGAGATGCCTGTTATACCTGTCTATTTTAAGACAATGATTCTATAAAAGCTTTTATTTTTTTTACTGACTCAGGATGTCTTACAGTAATAATATTTGCACCTGTTAAAATAAGACTTATTGCTGTTGTTGTTTCCCAGTAAATACCTCGTTCTGTTTTATCACCCATATTTTTATCGTCAAGTTTAATTTCTTTTATTTTCCATATTTCAGGACCAATTAAACAGACCATAGGGGGATTCATCATTTTATCATCATTAAATGTCTGTAGTCTTATCCTTTCCATTACTGAATATGTATATTCAAGTCCATAACCCAAACCTCCGGTTAATGGATCCATAATTATTTTTTCTAAAGGAAAATTAGTTTGTGTTAAAAGTATATTTAATTGTTTTGCTATATTAACATCAATTGGGGATTCTGCAATGATATAATGACCGGAAGCCATTGCAGAAGCAGCTATTGTCATGTAATTTTCCTGAACAGCTGAACCTAAAATAATTTTACGTTTTGCGGTTTCAGAACATTTTGTAACAACTTCATTTATTTTATCAAAATTTCCATCCGGTTTTATAATAAGAGGAATTTTAGTTGCATCAAGAACTTTGTTCATTGTTTCTGTTGAGTCTTGAGCGGATATATTTTGTTTATCCTGATGAGTTCCTGGCATATTGAAGAATATTAAATCGGCATCAAATTGATTTTCACATTTTTTTGCCCATTCAACCGGATCTTTTAAGGCATTAATACCAATTGATTCTTTTAATCCATCAGGCCAGGATTCTGGAAATATATCATTAATTTCTAATGCAACAGCTGGTTTGTTTGGGAAGCTTCCTTCAAACTTTGCATATGAAAGTCCGGTTTCTCCTCCGATTTTTAAAGTATCAGAAAGGATTATTTCATTAACTTTTCCAGTCCATTTTTCTTTAATATCTTCATATTGCATTTTTAGTCCTCTATAATAAAATATAATTTCGACAGGCGAGATACCTGTCGTGCCTGTTATTTGTTATCCAGACTACTGTCTCCTGACTTCTTACTAAATCATTTCTCCCATTTCTAATGCAGGATGTTTTTTTTCTGCTAAAAAGTTTACTAGTTCAGCTAGATCAGTGGTATTTGTTTCATCTGCAATTTTGTCTAATAAATCAGGAACCCCTTCATCTTCAGATCTTTTTTCAAGTTTGTTTCTTAATTTTTGTTTTAATTCTGAGGGCATCCATACTATTCTTTTAATTCCGCCTTCTGCGCTTATAAATTTTTTACTTACAACATAATTTACACCTATTCCGATGAATCCTGCAGTTTGATTACCACCGCCAACAACACCTGCAAGAGTAGAAAATGTCATACCTGATGGAGTCATACCGTAATAATTTCTGTCAACAACCATAACTCCGCTTGTGCCAGGTAAAACCGCAACAATACATTCAAAACATCCGCATGAAGTCATAGGATCAACAAGTATAGAATAGGCGCTGAATTTTTCAATGGATTTATTTGAATATTTATAAACAAATTGATTTATTGCATTCCATTGTCCCAGGTTTTTATCTAACAATTCTCCTTTTATAACAGGCTGGTTCGGTCCGGTTGGATTTATTTCATAAGCGGCTTTTCCATCCAGCCAGTTGTATGCTCCGCATAATCCAAGTCTTTCAGGAGTAATAATACATACATGATTTGGGGCAAATGACTGACATAAAAGACAGGAGTAAAACTCTTCAACGCTATCGTCTGTCATTTCACCAATACGTGTATCTCTTTCATCATATATTTCTTTAGCCTGTTCATTATATTTATCCACCTGTTCAGGATCAGTAATTAAATCTATTTCAATTTTATCTACAATTTTTCCGTATTCATTTAAAAGTTGAGAATGTATGATTTCTCCCAAATGCTCTAACTTAAAGCCTTTCTTTTTTGCTTCTTTGCTTATTCTTATCCATACAAGATTTCTCTGACCAATATGCATTACTCCCATTGCACAATTTATCAATCTATGAAGCTGTCTTTCCAAAATGGGTTCAAAGTCTTTCTGTAATTTTTTGCCGGCAACTCTTGCTATAATTGCAAGTTTAAATTGATCTCCATCATTAGCACTGTCTACATTTTTTCCAATTACAGTTATTTTTTTGCTTTCCAGTTCATTAAGTTCTTTTGATATTACCAGCTCAAGAGCTGTTGAACCTTTTCCTCCAAACTCAACAGCAAGATCTTCTTTTCTAACTCTTTCTCCTTCAAATGCCGGACTATATTTAACCGGGATTGGAACTTCTGTGATTTTTGTTTTAATATTTTTCACTTCAATACATTTGTCTATTAATTTATTACTATTAAGTTCATATGTTAATAATTGTTTAATACTGCCTTCTTCAGTTATTGAAATTTCTGGAACTTCAAAATTAGTTATTACAGGGAATCCCATTGCAATTGCTCCAACACCTGTTGCAGTAATTTTTGGATCAATTTTTTCTAATGCAATTGCAAAAGCCGGAATTCGAGAGCGGCAGTAATTTAGTATTTCATCTTTTTGGCCGCCTTCTAATCCCCCAAAAGTCATAGCAGCTCTAATTGCCCAATTTAGGGCTAATATAACTGATTCTGTTGAATCTCCAAGATTAACAATATAAGTTCCAAGACTTACATCAACATTTTGATTTTGTAGTTGTTTAAGAAATGTTTTATTTTCAGTATTTCCGGCTAAAACAGTTAATATTTTTTTTTCCTGTAATGATCTTATTATTTCAATTGCAGTATTATTATCTTTTGCCGGACCGATAATAACGGCAATGCCTGAAATTTCATTACTAACCAGCTGAACCCCTAATGATCTTAAAATACTGTCCGGGATAAAATTAATATTTTCATCAGCTGTATATTTGATAACAAGTAAGATCTCCTGTAAAATAAGTACATCTAATCCTAATTCCAGAATTTTTGTTAAATCCAGCAAGTCTGCATTTAGATTTTTATTTTTATTTTCAATATCTGTAATAACATTTTCAATGTCATTAGCTGAGTTTATTTTTTTCCCTGTTATAGCATAATAAAAAGGAAGATTATAAGCAGTGTCGGGGAATTGAATAATTTTGTTGATAATTTTATTGTTATAATCTGAAAAAGTTTTTTTCGTATCTTCAAGCTGTTTTAAGTAACCTTGAAATGCAAGATCAATAACTACTTTTGACATTATTAACTCCAAGATAAGTATTTTTATGATGATATTATTTAAAGACAAAAAAACAAAGATTAAGAAATAAAAAAATATAATATTTTTATTTTATTGTAAAGGTTAATTTTGTAATTATTTATTATAAATTGTTTTTAGAATAAAAGAAAAGTCTTTATATGAGAGAGAATTATCAGTAAGCTCAAGTAAAGATTTT
>CAZYID010000031.1:0-20724 GCA_964646595.1 uncultured Spirochaetales bacterium
TTTTTTTAATTTTTTTAGTTAGTGTGTAAAACGCTGTGTATTCAACTTCATTATTAATTTTTAAGTAATACTAATTTATATATATTATAATGCTTTTTTAAAAATTTTCATTAAAAATTCAATGTTTTTTTTAAAAAAATTACTTAATAGTTAAGAGGAGAATTTAATTTTAAATAAAAACTAATTTAAATCAATACAAATTTCTCAACTTTTTTAAAAGAAAACTTTTATTATTTTCAACATAATTTTCAAATTTCTCAAGCTCATCTTTACTCTCAGTATCTGCGCCGCAAAACTGCAGAACATTCCTATGCCACCTATACCACAAGTTATGAATATTAGTAAAATGATAAATACTCTCAACCTTCATTCTATTAGCCAAAAAACTCATCAACTCCTGATGATTATTATCACCTGTAACATAATAAATATTATCCCCATCTATCACAAGAACAATCCTTTTATATCCATGCAGCGGTGCATCATCGCTTTTAAATCCAAAAACACCTACATCTTTTGAACCTAGTTTTAGATTATACCCCTGTGACCTAAAATAATTTCTAATAATAATTATGTTTTGTCTGATCTCCTTTCGTACTTCCGGATTCCTATGAAACTCCCGTAATTTATTTCTCCACTCCCTGATCTGTTTTTCATACTCTCCAAATTTTTTAATCCTTGTTAAAAATATTGTGGTATCATTTAATAGTTTCCATATAGAAGATATTTCTTCTCTGATGATATTTACAAAGTCTTTCAATTATTTATACTCACTCCTAACTCTTTTAATTTCATCTCTTATTAATGCAGCTTTTTCAAATTCAAGATTTTTTGCACATTCAAGCATTTGTGATTCTAATATTTTTATATATTCATATCTCTCCTTAACAATAAAAAAATTAAATCTTTTCTGTAAATGCTCTATTTCAACTTTTTCTTCATTTATTTCTAATTGTTTTTTTCGTTCCAATATTGTTTCTACTTTTTTTATTATTGTTTTAGGTGTAATATTATGCCTTTTATTGTATTCAATCTGATACTTTCTTCTCCTATTAGTTTCATCAATTGCATATGTCATTGCAGAAGACATTTTATCTGCATACATCACTACCCTGCCGTTTAAATTTCTTGCAGCTCTTCCAATTGTTTGAATTAATGAAGTAGTTGATCGTAAAAAACCAATCTTGTCTGCATCTAAAATAGCAACCAAAGATACTTCCGGCAAATCAAGACCTTCTCTTAATAAATTTATTCCGACAAGTACATCAAAATCCCCTGCTCTTAAACCTTGAATAATTTCAACTCTTTCAATAGTATCTATCTCTGAATGAAGATATCTAACTTTAATTCCTTTTTCCGCCAGGTATTCTGTCAAATCTTCAGACATTTTTTTTGTTAATGTTGTAACAAGTACTCTCTCATTCCTTTTAATAACTATATGGATCTCATTTATTAAATCATCAATCTGTCCATCTGAACTTTTAACTATTATTTCAGGATCAATCAATCCGGTAGGTCTAACTAATTGTTCAATAATTGCTTCAGATTTTTGTTTTTCATATTCTCTGGGTGTTGCTGATACAAAAACTGCCTGATTAATCATGGATTCGAACTCTTCAAAAAATAAAGGTCTGTTATCTAGAGCTGAAGGAAGTCTGAATCCATAATCAATTAATGATGTTTTTCGAGACTTATCCCCCTGATACATCCCGCCAATTTGAGGAATAGAAACATGAGATTCATCAATAAATGTTAAATAATCATCAGGAAAAAAATCAATCAAAGTTGACGGACGCGAACCCGGTTTTCTACCTGCAAAATATCTGGAATAATTTTCTATTCCCTTGCAGTATCCGATTTCTGATAATAATTCGAGATCATATTCCGTTTTCTGTTTTAATCTTTTTGCTTCAAGATCCTTTCCCTGCTCCTGAAGTTCTTTTACTCTTTGCTCCAGATCTTTTTTTATCTGTGGAATAACTTCATATAAAGTACTTTTATTTGTAACAAAATGTTTAGCCGGATATATTGATATTTTTTCAATTTCATCTAATTTTTTATTGTTAATAACATCAAAACGATAAATATTTTCAATTTCATCTCCAAAAAATTCTATACGAATGCCTTTTTCAGAATAAGCCGGGAATAAATCAATAACATCACCTTTGACTCTAAAAGATGCTCTTTCAAAAATCATATCGTCTCTGGTATATTGAATTTCTATAAGCTTTTTAATAAAATTATCTCTAACTATCTGCATACCCCGGGAAATTTGAAAACTCAATTTTTTATAATCTTCGGGATTTCCTAAACCATAGATACAGGAAACTGTTGCTATAATTATTACATCTTCTCTTTCTAAAAGATCACTTGTTGCTTCAAGTCTCATTCTATCAATTTCTTCATTTATATCAGCATCTTTATCAATATACAAATCTTTCGAAGCAACATAAGCTTCAGGTTGGTAATAGTCATAATAACTTACAAAATAATCTACAGCATTATTTGGAAAAAAATCTTTAAACTCTCTAAATAATTGAGCAGCTA
Source organism: uncultured Spirochaetales bacterium (assembly GCA_964646595.1). Classification (GTDB taxonomy): domain Bacteria; phylum Spirochaetota; class GWE2-31-10; order GWE2-31-10; family JAFGQB01; genus CAZYID01. The sequence continues at coordinate 2,548 of CAZYID010000031.1, forward strand.
ATGTTTTATTATGTGAAATAATTAAAGTTGGTTTTTGAATTTTTTCAATAACTTTAGCCATAATAAAGGTTTTACCGGAACCTGTTACACCTAATAGAGTCTGATATTTTTTTTTATTTATAATATTCTCTGATATTTGATCAATAGCTGCCTGCTGATCTCCAGCCGGTTCAAAACTTGATTTTACTTCAAATTTATTCATAACAATTTCCTTTCCATTTCATACTGAACGTTATCAATATAAAAACCATTCTTTTCTAATATTTTGCACATCGGATCATCTATATAAAAACTGTTTGCCTGTACAATTTTCTCACCATTTAATAACATTGAGATAAAAAAATCAAAAGAAGAATATTCATCAGCTCTTAAACCAACATCATCAATCTGCAAAATATTTCCTTTTCTTGATATAACAAAATAACCGCAGGTTAAATTATTAATATCCTGTATTATAATAACAGAAGACTCATTCATTCTAACTTTTGTTAATAATGAACTTAATTTCTTTTGCCAGGGCTGTGATTGTTTATGAAAATTTTTATATAATATATGAAATGAAAATAAATCCGGATTTACTATTTTATAATTTATATTTATATGGTTTTTATAAAATGAATTTTTTTCGTTTCTAAAACTTACTACTTGATTTTTTATTTCAAATTTCTCATCAACATATAATTTAACTGCATTTTTATTTAGTTTAAGAACTTCTAAAATCACACTATTACATTCATTTTCTACTAATAATGAAATCCCCTTTTGGAGCAGTACTTTACCATATCCCTGCCCTCTAAATTCTTTTAATACAATAATTGCCGGAATATATGCTTTTTTACCTTTAATTGTGCTTAAAAATAATCCAATATATTTATCATTATCAGATAAAATAAATGATGTTTCTTCTATAATATTTAAAGATTTCATATAATTTAAAAAATTATTAAAATTAATATCATATTCAAAAGCGCCATCATATTTTAAAGAAGTGAATATGTTAAAAAATAAATTAATATTTTCTTTGTTAAGATAAACATATTTCTGTTCCATATTTAACTCATTTTATAAAATGGAATTTTATGTGTCAATCTATTAATAGATCAAATTAAATATAAATTAAATCATTATATATTTAAAAAATTATTTTATTATTTAATTATTTTTGATATATATTATTTAATTAGATTTTAAAAACAAAACAATTTATATGAAAAACAAATTATTTATTATAATCTTTTTATTTATTCTTACTTTCAGCGCTAACATAAATAGTCAACAGGGATATAATAACATAATATTATTAAAAGGCAGTAAAATATATGCAAGAATTCTTCTTTTTTTCTTTCCTATATCAGATAAATATGAATCTTTTTATAATTTTCAAGAGGATTCGTTTAATTTAGAAATTTCAATTCAAAAAAGTTCTATAAAAAACGAGCCGTCTACTCCATCATATTTTGATTCAAATTTAATTTTTCATATAAAAAACATCCCATATGATAGTTCTGGTAATTTCGTTTTACCTGTTACTATTCAATGCAATAAAAAATTTATAAATAAAAAAGTTAATTTTAAAATTTTTAGAAAAGACCAGATATTAATTTTAAAAGGTGAAATAAATAATCTTAATATAAATGAAATAACGGATAATAAATATTTTAAAAAAAGATTTAAGTGGAAATACCCTTTACATTTTGATATTAGATTATTTCTAAGTGAAGGAAAGTAAAAAAAAATTTTAGATGGCTTTCCTTTTTGATATGACTAAAATTATTTTACCCATTTATCTCTAAAACTTTTTGCATTTTTTCTAATCCATTCGAACACACATTCATTACTGTCTAAATGAGTATTATTTTTAGATTGAGCATTTTTATACTTCTCAATCTCAAGTATTTGACGATCCATATACTTAATAAATTCATCACTGCCCATTCTTCCTCCCGATAAATATAATATCGGATATTTTTATAGTTCAAATAAATAAAAAATTTAAAAAAATATTTTCTAAACTTTGTTTAATAATGATATATTATATAAATAGTTAATTAAATATTTTAAAAAATCCAATGAAAAAAATAATTATAATTTGCTTTAAATACTTATTAATTTTAATTTCTCTTTTTACATTTCTTTTTCTCTCAAATTTAATTTTTCACATAGTTCCTCTATTAAAGACCACCTCAAACAAATATCATTTAAACAATCTCATAAATATTTTTGCTGTACCGTCTTTTTATCATTCTTTTTTTAATACCTTAATTATTTCAACATTCTTATATGGTGTAACAATTTTTAATTATCAAAAAAAATTACGATTTATATTTTTTTATCTTCCAATTATTACTGTAACTTTTTTAACATTTATTATACTTTCCAATTATAATCCAAAACAAAATGATCTTACATATAACAGAATAAATGATGCAAGAATCTATTTTCTTGAAAACATATTTCATAAAGAGAATGAAACAGTATTCTATTTTGATCAAATAGAAAAAAATAAAATTAATAAAGTAATAATGATTAATAAAAATAATATAAGTTTTCATAATAACTGTAATGTAATCTTTTTGACAGATAAGATACAGTTACAGTTAATACACCCAAACGGTAAATTAGAAATTAAAGAATTTAATCGTAATAATTTAATTAATTATAATATAATAAAAAACACTTCAATAAATAACAATTTTCTTTATTTATTTAATAATTTTTCCGGTAAATTATTATATTCACAAAATATTAATTATATTACATTATTATTATTTTGCATTGCATTCTTAGTTATATCATTTACGTCTACAGTAAAAATAAGCAATTATCCTTTATTATCTTTAATGTTTAATATTTTTTCCATGATAATATTTTATTATATATTTGTTTCATTTTTTGATAAATTCAATAAAATATTCTCGCAAAAGTTTTCTGCTTCTGCATATAAAAATATTATTATCAGTTTAATTATTTTTTCAATTGGGATTTTCTTTCAAATAATAAATATGCTTTTTAAAAAAACTCATGAATGGGAAATAGAATAAATGGCATCATATTCCATAGCTTTAAATAATATTAATAAAAAAATTCATTTATTGTTTATAATAGTTATTATTGTAAGTATCATTATATTCCTGCTTTTTTCATTATTTGAATACACTAAATATAAATATAATCCGGAATATCATGAGATTCTAAAAATCGATGAAAATTTTAATTTAGACAATAGATATCATTCAACATATTTTAAACAATTTTTATTCTCCAACACATTTTCTTTATTCTTTAAAAATCTTTTGGTTATTTCACTGGTATTTTTTATATTATGTTATTCATTAGCAATAAATAAACCGGATATGTTGACAACAGACAATAAAACAATTGGATTTCCCAGAATAAGTTTACATGGCATATATTTTTTAATAGCTTTAACTTTTATATTTTTTATATCTTCCGAATTCTTTATACCTTTGCTTGAAAACAGACTTGAAAACATGAGAAATAACACTTCCCGGGCAATCATTTCTTTAAATAAAGGTAATGAATTTTATAATTATAAAAACTATCAGGAAGCTCTATATTTTTATGAAGAATACTTTATTATTATTGAAAAAGACAACTTGATTTACAACAGAATTCATGAAATACAAAACAAAATTAAAATAGAATCTTTTAAAAATGAAAAAAAAGAATTAATGATGAATACTAAAAACACTAATGACACAACTACATACTATCTGGAGCTGGCTAATAATCATTTTCAAAAAAAAGATTATCTTACAGCTTTATTTTATTATTCTTTTATTGCAGAAACCAATCTGCCAAGCAACACTTTTGCTCAGCAGAGAATTATCTTAATTAAAGAAATTTTAAAATATAATAGCGATTTAAATATAAAAGAATCAAATAAAAATAATACCGAATTAAATAAATATATTTACGGTGAAGATATCCAAATACGTGAAATTTATGTATTAAAATCCAAAGCAGATAATTACATGATTAATAAACAATTTTTAAATGCTTATTTTATTTATGAAGATATTTTAAAAATAAATCCAAATCTAGATGAAGTAATAAACGCTAAAAATGAAGCTTATATTAAACTTAAAAATACAGCAGCAGAAATTGAAGAGCTGATTACAGCAAAAAATTTTCCGGGAAGAAATAATTTTATTTTTATGTTATCCAATAATAGATTAATGTATATTGACCTGATAACTAAAAGTAAAAACAAATTTTACCTTTACAACATCAAAATATATAATTTTGATGCTAATTATAATTTAATAAATGTTATTGAGGCTCCATATGGAGAAACAAAATCTTTAGATACTTTTACTTTATATTCCTTCTCGTTAATAGATAGAAATAACAATCATCTGCCAATAATAACTCAAGCAAATTCTAATAAAGAAACATATTCAGAATATATTTTCAAATTACCTGCTTCAATGAATTATATATATAATTTTTCTTATGATTATAAAAAAACATTTAACAGTTCTTTAATAAAATTATTTAAATTGTATAATTTAATAAACGAAAATAAAAATCAAAATTTTTCAATAGGTTTTAACAGTAATTTTATTAAAAATGCTATAACTGATAAATTAACTAATACCTTCCTTTTTTTCTCGTTGAGTTTAATTATTATAAGTATTTCCTGGAGACTTAGATCTAATTATATGACCGGAATACCAAAAATACATTTAATAATTATTTTATGTATACCTGTTTTTGTTTATATATTTGTTGATACATTACAAAAATATATAACTGCATTTTATTCTACCCTAACATTATCAACAAATTTTTTTCTGCTTTTAGTCATTTGTTTTGTAATAAATATTGCAATAATGTTATTAAGTATATTTTATATTTCCAGCACTAAATAATAATTTGACAATTCTTATTTTTTATGGAAAATATCAGTACATTTAATAATAATAGGATTTGAGAATGAACCTTTTAGAAGACACGCTAATAAAATTAAAAAAATCATCAATTTTATTAGCTACAGCACCAACTTATCTAAAAAATAAGGCTTTAAAAAATATAGCAGAAAATCTCAAAATAAAATCTCAAGAAATTTTTAAACAAAACAAAATAGATCTGGAAGAAGGTATAAAATCAAACGTATCTTCTCCTTTGCAAAAAAGATTAAAATTTGATGAGAAAAAATTAGAGACAGTGATAAGCGGGATCAATGATCTAATAAAACTCGAAGATCCAATTAATAAAACTTTATTAAAAATGCAGATTGACAAGGATTTAATTTTAACAAAAGTTAGTGTACCAATAGGCGTAATAGGAGTTATATTTGAGTCCAGACCGGATGCATTAGTTCAGATAAGTACTCTATGTTTAAAATCCGGAAATGCTGTGATACTAAAAGGCGGAAAAGAAGCTGTAAATACAAATAAAATTTTAACTGAAATAATTACTTCTTCAATAGAAGAAGTTGACCCAATTTTTAAAAACAGTATTCATCTGATAGAGACACGAGAAGAAGTTAAAGAAATTCTAAAATATGATAAATATATAAATCTTATTATACCAAGAGGCTCAAACGAATTTGTAAAATTTATCCAGAATAACACATCAATACCTGTGCTTGGTCATGCTGACGGAATATGCCATTTATATGTTGATGATAAAGCTGATATTAATGATGCAGTAAAAATTACTGTTGATTCTAAAACTCAATATGTTGCTGTATGTAATGCATTAGAAACATTACTTGTACATAAAGATATTGCAGTAAATTTTTTACCAGAATTACAAAAAGAAATGGATAAAAAAAATGTAATATTAAAAGGTGATAAAGAAGTAAAAAAAATAATCTCAAACATTCAAGACGCAACAGAGCAAGACTGGAAAACCGAATACCTTGATTTAATTTTATCAATTAAAATAGTTAACAACATTGATGAAGCAATAGAACATATAAATACATACGGGTCCAGTCATACAGACAGTATAGTAACAAAAAATAAAGATAACGCTGATAAATTTAAATCTTTTGTAGACTCTTCATCTGTAATGGTTAATTGCTCTACAAGATTTTCTGATGGTTTTATATTCGGCATGGGAGCAGAAGTCGGAATCAGTACAAATAAAATACATGCAAGAGGCCCTGTTGGATTAGAAGGATTAATAATTTATAAATATATATTAGAAGGTAAAAATAATATAGTTGACGATTATTCAACCGGAAAAAAAAAATTCAATCATAAAAAACTGAAATAAAAACTATATATCCCATCCGGGTAAATACTCTTTAATATTAAAAAGCATCTCATCAAATAGTTTTTTTGCATCATCCTGCTTTATTGTAACCAGCGGATCATTCATAAAAGCTTTAAATGCTAATTCTTTATTATGTTCAACTGCAGCATTTAAAATTATCTCATGATTAGTAACATGCGGATCTATCAAGCTTTTTATTTCAAAAGGAAGTTCTCCTGCTAAAATCGGTTTAATGGAATTTTTCCTAAATAATGCATTTGTTTCAACAATAGAACCTTCAGGAAGATTTTTGATCTGACCCTGATTAGGCAGATTTACATTTGTAACAAGATCTTTTAGACCAATTAAGGCTTTAATTTGCATAACACCTTCTTCTCCTGATGGTATTAAATCAATTTTTTCTTCACCTTTTAACAATCGCTTAGATTTTTCGATTTTCTCTTTTTGATCATCAATCCTCCAGTCAACCGGTGTTAAATAGAATCCCCATGATCTAACAGTTTCTGGATCCTTTAAATATAATGTAGGCATAAATTCCACTAAATGTCTGTCTCCTGCGGACGCTATGAGACCATATTTTTTAAATAAATCAAATTTAATTCTATGAGTGCTAGAAAAGACCCATGCAGCACAATCTTTTATTCCATTATATCCTTCATAATGTTTATCTACAAACTTAGTATATAAAGGAAAAAGATCAATATCTTTATAAACTGCGTAATCCAGCCATGTAAAATGATTTATCCCCAAAATATTTATTTTAATTTCCTCTCTGGGAATACTCTTGATATTTTGCATATCATCTAACATATAAGTTAATAAAGTTTGTGTATGAAACACTTCATGGCAGCAGCCAAATGTTTTAATTTCCGGATATCCATAATACAAGCTCTTAGTGCAAAGGCTCATAGGATTAGTATAATTAATTACCCATGCTTCAGGAGCATGTTTTTTTATACTCTGTGCAAAATCTATAAATATTGGGATTATTCTTAACGCACGCATCAATCCACCGGGACCTGTTGTATCACCCACAGGCTGATATATTCCATATTTTTCAGGCGTGTGTACATCAGATGCCATTTCCTTAAATGTTCCCGGGATAATAGAAATAATTACAAAATCAGCTTTGTAAAGTGCTTCTTCTAAACTTTTTACAGCTTTATAATTCCACTTGTTTTTTACATCATTTCCGGTATTTAATTTATTACCAATAATTTCATTATCATAAGCTGCCTGAAAATCTATATCATATAATTTTACAGTTCCTGAAAGTTGTTCTTCTAATGCTAAATCTGTCATTAATATCCATGCCCAATTCTTTGATCCTCCGCCAATGTAAGCTATATTAATATCAGAAACATGGTCATTATTATAAGTCATAATTTATCCTTTTACGCAACCTAATACAATACCCCTGTCTGATTTTTAAAACCTGACAGGTGTTATTTCAAAAACAAAAGCCGAGTGCTTTTTTGAAAAAGAACTCGGCTTGATTTTTTATTTATTTTGATAAAAATAAAATTTCATTTTTTTATTTTATCTTATCCATTGGTACATGATCCATATCAGTAAAAGTCTGATTTTCTCCGACCATTCCCCAGATAAAAGTATAATTATTTGTTCCAACGCCAGAATGTATTGACCAGCTTGGCATAATTACTGCCTGTTCATTTCTCATAACAATATGTCTGGTTTCTGTTGGTTCTCCTATTAAATGAAAAACAACGCCATTATCAGGCATATCAAAATAAAAATAAACTTCCATACGTCTCTCATGTGTATGACATGGCATAGTATTCCAAACATTTTGAGGGTCTAAAATAGTTAATCCCATTGCTAATTGACAACTCTCAACAACACCGGGAACTATATATTTGTATATTGTTCTTTTATTGGATTCTTCATTAGATCCAAGTTTTACCGGTTCAGCATCTTTGATATTAATTTTAACAATCGGATAAGTCATATGAGCCGGAGCGCTGTTAAAATAATATTTTGCAGGTTTACTCGAATCAGCACTGCTGAAAGAAACATCTTTTGCTCCCATACCAACATAAAGGCCGTCTCTTGGCTCTAAAACATAATCAGTTCCATCAATAGTAACTGTACCTTTTCCGCCAATGTTTATTAAGCCTAATTCTCTTCTTGCTAAAAAGAAATCAGCACCGATTTCCTTACCTGCTTCCAGTTTTAGTGATTTTTTAACCGGTTTTATTCCACCGACAATAATTCTGTCAACATGACTGTAAACCATAGTTATTTCATCATCCGGAAACATGTTCTCAATAAGTAAATGTTCTCTTATTTCATCTGTAGTCATTCTTTTTGCATGATCCATATGAATATTATGTCTTACTTCCATCTTTTTCTCCTTTTAAAATATTTAATATAAAAATTTATAAAAATTATTTGTTATACATTGTTAAAGCATATCATTAAATTATTTTAACTGCTTTTAGCTTTTTTGATATATCCCAATACTTTTTTTACCTGTTCAGTAATTGCAGCAAAATCTTTTTTCTGAACCAAATCTTTTGTAATAAGTTTTGATCCCATTCCAACACTTGAAACACCTGCTTTAAACCATGCAGTAATAGATTCCTCTGTAGAATCCACTCCGCCGGTAGGCATAATCATTGTCCATGGACAAGGGCCTTTTACAGATTTTACAAAATCAGGACCGCCAACCTGGCTTCCAGGAAAAATCTTACAGATTTCAACACCAAGTCTTTCTGCATTATGAATCTCTGTAGCACTTCCGCAACCAGGCATATAAGGGACCTTTCTGGAATTACATATATAAGCTGTATCTGTATCTAAAACCGGTCCTACAATAAAGTTTGCACCATCAGCAATATACATGGCAGCAGTAGGTCCATCAACTATTGAACCAACACCTAAAATTGCTTCAGGCAGCTCTTTTTTACAATATTTTTCTAATTCTCTAAATACATGAACAGCGCCATCACCTCTGTTAGTCATTTCCATTACTCTTGCTCCGCCGTCATAACAGGCTTTAACAACACTTTTTGCTGTTTCAATATCAGGAATATAAAACACAGGAACAAGTCCTGATTCTACCATTTTATTTAAAACATCAAGTCTCTTAAAACGAGCCATTTTTATCCTCCACAATAATAAAAACTAATTATATCAAACATAATATACTTGATCGTTTACTCTATATCAAAGCATTTCATGAATTGTATATTAATTAAATCTTAATTCAATAAAATTAACATTTATCATATATATTTTTTACATAACTAATACAATCATTAAAAGTATCCGGTTTATTATTTTCCAATAAAAAACTAATCCCGGGCTTATTTTCTTTACAGATTTTGAAAAGATGTTCTAAATTAAAAATTCCTTTACCTGCCGGTAATGTTCCATTTTTCTTTCCATCTTCCATAACAAAATCTTTAACATGTATAACGACAATGCGTTCACCAAAAAGATCAAAAGATTTTTTTACCATATCATCTTGTTTATCCCATTCAGAACTTGCAATTAAATTAACCGGATCAAAAATAACCTGTAAATTATTTGATTGTATTACATTAATAACTTTTTTCATTTTTTCAGGAGTATTAATTGTATGTGTATCAGCAACCGGTTCTAGGCATACAAAAGCTCCAAACTTTTCTGCTTCTTCAACAAGATCAGCTATTACTTTTACAAAATCATTAAAGACTTCTTCTGTATATGTTCCCTGATTAAAAGAACAATCAGGATTAATGGAGCCTGTTTCTGTTCCAATAACACTACCTCCAAAATCTCTTGCAAAGCGGATATGTTCTTTAAATCTATAAATTGCTTTTTCTCTTTCTTTTTTATCCGGATGAATAGGATTAATATAACAACCCAATACTGATGGATAAATGCCATACTTATCCAATGTCAAACGAATTGTATTTGCAAGTCCAGGATTTAAATAACCGGGAGTTGTATCTAATCCTGCAACAGCTTTATGCAATGCTAATTGAATACATTTAAATTTTTTCTCTGAAATCTTTTTTGCAAGCTCTTCAATCTCAAGTTTACCAAAATCATGAGCTCGAACTCCTAAATTCATAAAATATTCCATAAATTATCCAGACAGCCATCCGCCATCTAATGCTGCTATGTATCCGGTTACAATTACAGCTTTACAAACTAAATTTATTTTTTCTAATATTATTTTTGTCTCTTTTTTTATAATATTGAATTATAGAAATTAAACGTTAAACGTACACTTTTTTATTTAAAAAATGCCGTATAAAAGCTTAAAAAAGGGTTAAATAACTCATTTTTTATTAAACAAAAGTTAGAATAATTTAAAATAAGACTTATTAAAAAGATTTATTTATAATAATAATTATTTTAAATATAATATATTACATAAAAAAAAACAATAAAAAATAAAAATAAAAAAATAATTATTTTTTTAAACAATACTCATATTGTTTTATTATTTGAGCAGGATCATTAACTTCTGTTGCTCCAGTAAATATCAATTCTATATTACCGCCATCTTTTTCTCTGCATTGTTCCTGAGGAGAAACCACAAATAATTCTCTGTTATAATCAGTTGAAAGCATTGCTGAAATAAGACTTCCGGACTTTGAAGGAGATTGTGTTATTAATACTGATTTTGATAAACCTACAATTATTCTATTTCGTCTTGGAAAATTCCATCTTGTTGGTATTATACCGGGCGGATATTCGGATATAATTCCGCCTCCATTATCCAAAATCATTCGGGCTAATTCTTTATTTATATAAGGATAAATTCTATCAATACCGCAGCCTAATACAGCAATTGTTTTACCATTATTTACAACACAATTGTAATGCGCTGCCGAATCCACTCCAAGAGCCAAACCTGAAATTATTGTATAATTATTTTTTGTTAATACCTGTGTAAAAACCTGAGTTCTTTTTAATCCCTCCGAATTTGGCTTTCTAGTACCAACAATAGATATTGATTTTTCATAATCAAAATTAATATCTCCTCTATAATAAATAAGAAAAGGATAATCAGGGATCATCCTTAATCCAAAAGGATATTTTTTATTATCAAATCTTATTGTATTTATACCTGCTTTTTCCATATAGGGTATTATCTTTTTTGCTTTATTTATTAAAACATCCGGGTCAAAACGACTGCCGGTCCATTTTCTGCCTAAAATATTTTTTAAAGTACCTTTTCTAAGTTCTAAAATATTTTTGGATGAATCATACTTTTCAAAAAGAGCAACCTTTTCGATGGGTGTTAAACTTTCATCAAAAGTTAATGCAATATCATAAATCAAATCATTCACCCTGCAACTTCCTTGCTGTTTCCATAATGAATAAATCCAGTTGTTCTGCTTCTTCTTTTGTAAGACTCTTTTTAAAGTTTAAAATTTCATTATATGTTTCATATGCTTTTCTAAAATCACCCAATTGATAATACACCCTTCCAAGTAAAAAATAAGCTTTAGGATCAGGCTTTATCTTAATAGGTCCCAGCTGAATATATTTTTTTAAAATTTTTTCAGCTTCTTCATAATCATTTTTACCATATACAAGAAGATGAGCATAAGCATAAAGAATATCCAAATGCTCAGGCATTAGCTTTAAAGCAATTTTATAATTTTTTTCCGCTTCTAATAAATACTCTTTTAAACCTTCAATTTTATATAAACTAACATTGCATACACCTAACCAGTAATAAATAGTAGCATCATCATTCCTAATTTGTTTTGCAATATCCAAATGTTTAATTGCTTCTTTATAACTTTTATGAAGCATTAAATATTCTCCAATTTGTCTGTTAAGTCCACCCAATGAACTATATGCTTCAACAATTATATCAATTGTCTTTTTTAGTTCTGCTGCATCTTTTTCTTTTTTCTGAATATCATTTTTGGTTAATTGTTTAATACGCCCCAAAGGATCTCTTCTAAGGCAACCGGTGATTAATAAAATAAAAATTATTGTAAATATTAAATACTTTTTCATGTTTTTTCTCCTTAATAATACTCCAGTATTATCAAAAGTTTCCTATTTATAAAAACTTTATTTACAAATAAAATCATTGAATATCTCTCACAAAGCTCACAGAGGTCACAAAGTTTTTATGAACTTTTATAACGCATTTAATAATAATTTCTGATAATTAATTTTCATTCATTTTTAAATCTTTGTGCTCTTTGTGTGCTCTGTGAGAGCACTTTTCATGTTTTCATAATACTTTTTACAGTACCACATTCCATAACTATATAAAGTATATTTTTATCAATTTGCTTTACTCTTTAAAAGAAAAAAACAAAAATTTTTTAAAAAATCTTTTTCAAAAATCTCCCAATTATAATTATCTATTTTATTTAGATATTGTTCAATTATATCAAATCTTCCCAGATTATATAATGATGCCAGACAATTTCTTGCAAGTGCTGCTTCTGGTATCCAGTTTGCAGAAAGCTGGTTGTTCTTAAAAAATGATTTATAATCTTCTTTACTAAACTTAAGCACATTCATCACGTCAAAAGATGTACCAATAAAACCGATCAACTCCTGATCTTTATTAAAAATCTTAAAACTATCTTTATTATATGGACAGACATCAATACAGTTAGTACAGCCGAAAAATCTTGCTCCAAATAATTTTATAAAGCTTTTACCATTTACAACATCCGGCCAATCAAGCTTTCCTGACAGATGTTGAATACATAAATCTTTTTTTAAAATACCATTTTCTTTTAAGGCACCTGTTGGGCATGCTTTAACACAAAAATCACATTTACCACAGTTACTTGTTAAAATTTCATTCGACGGAATTTTTACTGATAAAAGCAATTCGCCCAGCACATACCTGCACCCTTTTTCTTTAATAAAAATTAATGAGTTTTTTGAATAATAACCCAATCCGCTTACATATGCTGAAAGTTTATCATTAATTTTAGAATTAACAAAAACACGATAAAAATTTTTATCTGGTATATCAAAGTTCAAATCTTCTTTAATTGCTTTACCTAACTCATTTAATTTTTTTGATAATATTTTATAAAAATTAGCTGAAGTGTACCTTGCAATATATCCTATTGATTCTCTGGAAATATTATTCCAGTCATAATTATATGAAAAACCGGCGCTGATTATTGTCTGACATTCCGGAAAAAATTCTTTTAAAGCAAAACACTTGCTGTTTTTATATAATTTACTATGCAGTTCTTCATATTTTTCAATTGACCCAATACTGATCTCATCAATACCAATTTCTTTTGATTTATTATAAATAAAATCAATTATTTTTGAATAATCCGATGTATTATGAGAATATGGTTGTTTTTGTTTTTCCATCTTTTTAAAGTATTATTTTAATTTATTAATAACATCTGCCATCTTATTAATATTATCTTCATTTATTCTAGTAAAATCTTCTTTTATTCCAATAAATTTCTTTAAAACAAATCTTTCTATCGCTGTTAATTTTTCAAGTATAAATTCACCGCCAAAGACTTCTTTTGATCTTGCGTGATTAAATAATTTTTCGGGAAATGAACTCTTTAGATAAGGTTCAGCTTTTACTTCTTCTGCTCCTGAACATACAAAAAGCGCTATGTTTTTTAATAATAATTTTTCAAGATTTTTTTTAATATACTTTGTTAAATTATTCTGTATTTTCCCTGCATATATTGAACCTCCAAGGATAACACAATTATAATTATCCAGATCCGGGAACTGTTTTGATGCAGCATCAACAATCTCTGTTTCATTATTTAATTTTAATTTTAATTTACTTACACATTTTCTAACAAATCCATATTTAGTTGAATAAACAATTAAATTTCTCATTCTACCCTCTCTCGTTTTAAATTATAATATATTATAACAAATACAGTAATTCATATAAAGATTTTTCTAATCTCAAAGTTATTCTTATCATAAACTATTTACATATAAACACATTTTTTTAAATATTTTATTTTACTTTTTTCATTACAAATATTATATTTTGTTAAATAAAGTAATTATAATCAATAAGTAATTACATCTTTATAATTAGTTATAACAAATAATTAAAAAGGGAGAAAAATTATGAAACAAAAAGTTTTATTACTTATAAGTACTATTCTATTTATTTTTTTTATTTCTTGTGTTTCAAAACCGGAAACACGGTATTCAGATGCAAAAAAAATAAAAGAAAAAGTTGATAAATACGAATTAAAAAAATTTGCAGAACAAGATTATGAAGAGGGCGAAAAAAACCTGGAAGAAGGACAAAAATTAATGATGTCTAAAAAAAACATGGCAGCTGTAAAAGTTTTAGATAAAGCCAATAAAAACTTCCAAACAGTATTAGATAAAGGATTACAACCTAAAGCAGAAGAAGAGAATAAAAAAGCATTAGAAGAAAAAGAAACGGCAAAATCGATAAAAACAGAGGTTGCAGTTAAAGAAAAATATGAAAAAGCAGAGAAAAAATATAATGAAGCTTCACAATCATATGATGCAAAATTATATGAAAATGCAATTATACAATATAGTGAAGCTGAACAAGAATATAAAAAAGCCTATGAAGAAGCTAAATTAAAAATGGAAAAAGCAAAAAAGGCAATTGATGCTACTGAAGATTATAAAAATCAGTTAGATGAAGAAGTAACACTTTTAGAAAAAAGTAAAGAAGAAGAATAATTAAAAAAATAAAATAAGGATAAAAATTATGAAAAAATTAAAAAAAATAATTTATTTAACATTTATATTTTCTTTATTATCATATTTTTCTGTTTTTCCTGTTGATACTTTACAAAATAATGACAGCTATATCAAAGGTGAAGAACTTTTAGAAAAAGCTAAAGTAGAATATGATAATGGTAATTATGATTTGGGAATAGAATATTCTATCGAAGCAAAAAAATATTTTGAAATTGCCAAGAAAGAATATTATCTCTTAAAATTAGTTGAAGAAATCGATAAATATGGAGAGCTTGCAGAACAAAAAATAATACAGGCAGAAAAGCTTGGTGTTAAAAACTCAGAAGATGAGTATATTATTGAGCTTTATGAAAAAGCAAAAAACTCTTTTGATGAAGCTGCAATAACTTATGAACAAGCTGAAGCATCAGAAGATCTTGATGAAAAAATTAATCTTTATCAAACCACTGAAAAATCTATTAAAAGCGCAGCAAAAGACGCAACAATATTAGTTGCTGAGCTTATACCTAATCCAGAAAGAGATGAAGCAGATCAACTATTAGAAACAGCTTTTGAAAAAAGAGAAAATATAATTAATGAAGGAATAATGGCACAAGATGATGATGATGATCAAAAAATTATGGATGCATTAAATAAGTCGATTGATTATTATGACACACAGAAATATAAACAAAGCAAAGAATACTCGGGAGCTGCTATTTTATATATAGATCGACTAGTTGAAGATATTCAAAATAAAGAAAAAGCAGATATGAAATTAGCACAAGCTTTTGAAAAAAGAGATGGAATGCTTGAAAAAACACTTATACAGGAAAATGATAGTGATGATGAAAAAATAATGCTGGTTTTAAATCAATCAATCGAGAATTTTGATAATAAAAAATATACAAAGAGTATAGAAAAGTCAGATTCTGCAATGGTTCTAATGGATATGATTGCAAATAAAGATAAATTTAAAGCTGATGCAGAAAAAATGCTTAACGAAGCAAAAGCAGCAGTCACTGAAACTCTTGAAAAAGATGAATCTAATGAAAATGCCGATTTAATTAAAAAAGCTTCTGAAATTTATGATGATGCAGTTATTGCTTATGAAAATGAAGCTTATACTGATAGCATTGATTTAAGTATTAAAGTCATAGATATGTTAAGTGTATTATCAACTACATTACCTAAATTTTATAGAGTTAGATTAATTCCTGACAATAGAGATTGTTTATGGAAAATTGCAGAATATAACTTTATTTATCAGGACAAATATCAATGGCAAATAATTTATGATAAAAATAAAAATGTATTATCAGATCCGGAAAATCCACATCTAATTCATCCGGGAGATCTTTTAGAAATACCTAGTTTAAAGGGTGAAAAAAGAGCCAAAGATTATGACCCAAATAAAGTATATCCGGATTTTAAAGAAATAACAAAATAAACAATAATTTTAAATTTAAAAACCTCACTATTTAATAGTGAGGTTTTTTTTATAATAAAATGAAATGTAGACAGAGTTTATTATCTTTACATTTTAAATAACATAAATCTCTAAAAATCAAATTTTAAAAATTTAATAATTATGATAGAATAATTAATAAAATTCCAGAGAAAATCATGACCAATATTTATGAAAAATATGCAAAACTCCTTGTTGATTATTCTTTAAAACTTAAAGAAAAAGATAAATTATTAATTAAAACTTCATATCTCGCTGAGCCCTTAATACAGGAAGTATATAAACATGCTTTAAAAAAAGGGGCATATCCTGAAATATCTATTTCTATAAGCCAGGAAGAAAAAATATTCTATGACAATGCAAATATTGATCAGTTGAATCATGTTCCAAAATTACATGAATATGCAATTAGCAATTTTGACAAAATGTTAATTATTAAAGCTCCTTTTAATGTAAAAGAACTCGAAAATACTGATCCAGAAAAAAAACGTATTTTTGCTGAAGCACAAAAAGAAGTAAAAAAAACATTTTTTACAAGATCTGCAAATAAACAATTAAACTGGACTATTTGTTTATTTCCTACTAATTCTTCAGCGCAGGAATCAAAAATGTCATTAACTGAGTACCAGGACTTTGTATTTAATGCATGCTATTTAAATGAAAATGACCCTGTTAAAAAATGGCTGGAAATAAGCAAAAATCAGGAAAAAATAATTAAATTTTTAAAAAATAAAAATACAATAAAACTTAAAGGAAATGATATTGACCTGATATACTCTGTTAAAGGTAGAATATGGATAAATTCTGACGGTCAAAAAAATATGCCTTCAGGTGAAATATTTACTTCTCCTGTGGAAAACTCTGTAAACGGCAGGATTAGATTTTCTTATCCCGGTATATATATGGGACAGGAAATTGAAGATATAAGTTTAGAAATTAAAAATGGTGAAGTTGTTTCATGGAAAGCAGGTGTCGGAAAAAACCTGCTGGATAAATTTTTTGAAATACCCGGGTCAAAATATTTTGGCGAAGCTGCAATCGGTACTAATTATCAAATAGATAAATTTACAAAAAATACTCTTTTTGATGAAAAAATCGGCGGTACAATACATATGGCATTAGGTGCAGCATTCCCTGAAACAGGCGGTAAAAATGAATGCGCAGTACACTGGGACCTGATTGCTGATATGAAAAATCAAAGTGAGATCTATGCTGATAACGAGTTATTTTATAAAAATGGTAAATTTATTATCTGATTTAATAAAATAAATCGTAGAGAAAAAAAAATTTTTTTAATTGTTGTAAATAATTATGATAATAAAAAAAAGTCAAATAAATGATGCAATATTAGTTATGAAAGAAGCAGCTCAATGGCTGATTGATATAAATCAACCTTTATGGGAAATTGAGGACTTTGATAAAGAAAAAATAACAAAAGGACTTACAGAAGAAGACTTTATAGTTGGTTACATTAATGATGAACCTGCTGCAGCAATGATTTTACGATGGGAAGATAAATTGTTCTGGCCAAATATCAATATAAATCAATCAGGTTTTATTCATAAATTATCAATTAAAAGAAAATTTTCCGGACAGGGATTGGGGAAAAAATTAATAAATTATGCAGAAAAAGAATGTAAAAATAAAAATATAAATTATTTAAGATTGGATTGTGCAGCAGATAGACCAAAATTATGCAGCTTTTATGAAAAAAATGGTTTTAATAAAGTTGATAGAAAAATGGTTGGAATATATGATATAGCTTTTTATGAAAAAAAAATAATGATTTGTTT
>CAZYID010000032.1:0-2360 GCA_964646595.1 uncultured Spirochaetales bacterium
ATCTCGGTTAAAGCTTCTCCTTCATGAATATCCACCATTTCTTTAATTGGTATTAATTTATTAGAATTATTTAAAACTTTTAATTTATCTATTGTAGAAATTTTACTTCTAAATTTATCATTCAAAAGCACTCTATATGGAATTTTTTCATCAGGAGTTTGAATATCAGTAGCAATACTGCCGTCATAGGCTATTTTTGTAGCATTAGCAATATTATATGCTGTTACTCCATACTGAGCTACTTTATCATACCTGGGAACAATTTTTATCTCTTTTTTAGTAATTTGATCTGTTCTTTTTATATCTGATATTCCATTTATTTTCTTTAAATCATTAACAATCATATCAGTTAGCTTTTTTCTGATTACATTATCATTACCTGCTATCTCAATATCAATTCCGCTTCCTATATCAGGAGCTCCAATATACGATGTTTTATATGTCATTTCTTTAAAGATATTTTCTTCTAAAATTTTTTTCTTTATATCATTTAAAACCTTATCAGCTTTAAGTTTTCTTTTTTCATCTGAGGAGAGAACTATCATAATTCTAAATTTTTCTTTATAACCATTTCTTCCAAGGTTTGAACTTACAGCAATAAGATCATTTTTGTCATAATTATATAAAATATAATCTTCTATAATTTTTAATTTATCCTGAGTATAATCAAGCGATTTTCCTCCTGTAACCTCACCATTAATTTCAATAATATTAGGTTCAATATCAGGAAACATTTCAAAACCCATTTTGCTATATGTAATTATTCCTGTTATAATAATCATTAAAAGAACAATTAACATTAAATAGCGATACTTTAAAATAAAATTTAAAACCGAATTATATTTTTTTCTTAAATATATAATAAATTTTTTCTCTTTTAAATTTATATCTTCTTTATATAAAAAGGCAAAAATTAAAGATATTATTAAACCGCCAAACACTATAAATAATAAATAGTATATAATATTAAATATATTATTTTTAAAAGTTACATTAAAATATTTTGCTAATCCAAATCCAATTAAAACACCTAAAATAAAACCTAATATAATCTTACTGCCTTTTTTTAAAGGATGAGTAGTATGACTCGGCAATAATAATAATGATTCGAAAAGTGATCCTATTAAAATCAAAGCAATTACAATCGGCACTTCTCGGGAATATTCCCCAACAACACCTTTCATAATTAAAAGAGGAAAAAAAGCAATAATTGTAGTTAATACTGTTGTTAAAACTGCAAAACCTACTTCAGATGTAGCTTCAACTGCAGTTTTAATACCCACCTCTCCTTTTAATTTATGACGATAAATATTCTCAGAAATTACTATTGCATCATCTACAATCATTCCGAGAACTATAATAAATCCAAGTAAAGAGATGCTATTAATGGTAACGCCAAAAAAAGGCAGGAACATTAAACAAAAAAAGATAGAAAAAGGAATCCCCAATGCAGTCCAGAATGCATTTTTAAAATTTAAAAATATAAATAAAATTGTTATTACTAATACTAATCCAATTAAAGCATTATTTGATACAACTTTTAATCGTAGTTTAGTTGGCTCTGAAAAATCAATAATAACTGACACATCTATATTTTTATCTTCTAAATTTTCATTAAATTTTTTAACTATTTTTTTTATATTATCAGAAGCCTTAACAATATCCTTACTCTGTTTTTTATAAACTTCAAAGACAATTCCCCTCTGGCCATTAAATCTGCGTCTTGAACCTTCAATTTCATAAGTATCTAAAACATCAGCAATATCACTGAGTATTATTTTTTTACCTTCATAATTGCTTTTAATAATAACATTTCGTACATCTAAAATATTATCAAATCTAGAAATTGTAACTATTGTTTTCTCTGCTAAGTAAGACTTTAATGTCCCGCTTGTTAATTGAATATTGTGTCTCTTTATTGCGTCAATAACTTCTTCAAATGAGATATAGTAAGAATTCATTTTATCAAGATCTAACTCTATATGGACCTCCCTATCTCTCATTCCATTCTCTTCAATCTTCGAAACATATGGAGACTCTTTTAATTTATTTTTAAGTTCTTTAGCTTTAGATTGTAAATTTTTTTCTGTTATATTACTTCCGGAAATTCCAACTTGCACAACTTCTACATACTTCCCGCCCCATTCATATATTTTTGGTCTATCTGTTACCTCCGGTGGAAAATCAGCAATACTGTCAAGTGCTCTTCTAATATCCTGCTTAATTTTTTCAAAGCTTTTTGATTCATCAGGATCAAAAATAACCCATATTTCAGAATAATTCTCATAAGAATTTGAATAATATTTATCTATCCCGTCTATTGTTTTTAATTCATCTTCAATAGGAATTGATACATTTAA
>CAZYID010000032.1:2460-8621 GCA_964646595.1 uncultured Spirochaetales bacterium
ACTGTTCCCAATCCGGAAGCTGCTTCAAAACATATATCCAGAAAACTAAAATTTTCTAAAAACGATAAAATTACATAAGCAAAAAAATGAGACGCTAAAAAAATGCTTATAATAATAATTGCTCTATTAAAAATATAAAATGGTATATTTTTTCTGAATACAACAATTTCTTTTTTACCTCTTATTATAGATAAAATCCCTATCCATAAAACTGCAAAAGTAGCAGTTTTAATTCCGCCTCCTGTAGAACCGGGAGAAGCACCAATAAACATTAAAGACATTACTACTAATGTCATTGGAACTGACAATGAACTTGTATCAATTGTATTAAAACCTGCAGTTCTTGAAGTAACTGAAAGGAATGTTCCGGCTAATAATGAGTTAAAAAATCCTTTTTCCTGTGTATATTTATTTTCAAAAATTAAAAAGCATAAAATTCCAATTAATAATAGAATAACAGAACTGATTAATACAATTTTAGTATGGAGTTTTAAATATTTTTTTTCTTTTTTAATAAAAATTGATTTTATATAACCAAATACATCCATTAAAACAATAAAACCCAATCCCCCCAGTACAATTAAAATAATAAAAATAATATTTACTCCTACATTTAAATTATAATCCATTAGACTATTTGAAAAAACAGAAAAACCGGCATTACAGAACGCAGAAATACTGTGAAAAATTGAATTAAAAATCAACTGCCAGATTGACCAATTATTATTATTCCATATAAAAAATAAAGATAAAGCACCAATACCCTCAATAACAAAAGTAGTTAAAATAATTCTTTTTAATAATGTAGTAATTAAACTAAAATTATCAGTACTTAACACATCATTTAATATTACGCGTTCTCGAAAACCTACTCCTTTACCAAACAAAATTGCCAAAAAACTTGCAGTTGTTATTGTGCCGATCCCCCCAATTTGTATAAGAATCAAAATAATTATCTGACCTAACTTTGTAAAATATGTGCTTATGTCAACAACAGTTAAACCGGTAACACAAACAGAACTTGTTGATGTAAAAATCGCATCAATTAAAGAAATACTATCTGAAGAATTTACTGATTTTGGAAAAAGTAAAAATAAAGTTCCTAAAATAATTAATACTATAAAACTAAAAATAATTATTTTAGACGGATGAAATTTAAGATTACTGAATATTTTATTATATTTAATAAATTCCGGAATAAAAGCAAAAAAAACTAAAATTTGAGTAAATATAATATATAACCGCATTGCAACATTTAATTGAATTCCTAAATTGATATTTTTTGTATATTGATGAAAAAAAGAAAATCGAATTAATACTACTGTTTCAATTAATATAATAAATGCTATTATACTTTCAAGCCAATGCTCTTTAATAAATTTACCGGAATTTTCACTTAAAAATAATTTTATTAAAAATTGTAATAAATAAAAATGGATAAAAAAAATATTAAAATATTTTATTGCGATATTCCATGTCTTATCAAGATAAAAACTATATTCAATAATTAAACTTATTACTGCTATAAAACAAAAAATAGTTAATATTCGATTTAGCCATTTAATAAAAAGATTTGTATTATTAAAATTAGCAATTGGCATACTTTTCAACCTGAATAATAAATAATAATTTTCATATAATATAATAATATTTTTATAAAATGTTCAAGTATATTTTATGATCTCATTTTAAACAAAACTGAACTGTTATTATTATTTACAAATTTAATAAATTCTTAACATAATATATTGAAAATATAAACTTTTCATGATAGTATCATTATACAAATTTTAAATAATATATTTTAAATACAAAAGGAAAATAAAATGCCAAGAAATGTAATACACCAATATGTTAAAGATTTAACCGGAGACAGACTTGCTTCCGGATATGGGCATTGTTATAGAGTTTATCATTTAGCCAGAGAATTAGATGATAATTATGATGATGACATATTATACGCTTCCTGTTTTCTTCATGATATAATAACTGCAACTGATGACAAACAAATGTATGAACAATCAGCAGAAAAAGCAGAGCAATTGCTGCATGAAGTTGGATTTCCAGCAGAAAAAATAAGTACTGTTGCCGAATGTATAAAATCACATTGGCCGGGAAAAAAACCAACAATTAAAGAAGCCAAATTATTGCATGATGCTAATTTAATTGATAGTCTTGGAGCTATTGGAGTTGTAAGATTATCTGTTGGTGCTTTCTTTTGGTATCATTTAAAAAATTTAAAACAAGTCTTAGATTTAATAAAAGACTTTAGAGATAAAGCTAAATTTTTAATTTTTCCAAAATCAAAAGAATTAGCAAAAATAAAAATTGATTTTATGGATAAATTAATTGAAGAAATCGAAAAAGAAAAAATGTTATAATTCATGAAAGAAAAAAATCAAATTAATAATCCTATTATTATTAAAACAATAGAATCATTTGAAAAGCATTTTTTTGAAGTAGTATTTTGTAATAACAAAAAAGAAGCTTTAATTAAATTAGAAAGCCTTATTAAAAAAGATTCAACTATTGGATATGGCGGCTCTAAAACATTAGAAGAAATAGGATTTTTTGAAAAATTTACAACTCATGATTATCCAAATTTAATTGATAGAAAAAAACCAAATATTACTGCCGAAATAAAAAAAGAATTACAAAACAAAGCATTAACATCTGATTTCTTTTTATGTTCAGCAAATGCTGTAAGTCAAACAGGGGAATTAGTTTTAATCGATAAATGGGGTAATAGAAACGCCGGAATGACTTATGGTCCAAAAAAAAGAATTATTGTAATTGGAAAAAATAAAATCGAACCTGATCTTAATAGTGCTTTAGATAGAGCTAAAAATAAAGCGTCTGTTTTAAATAATAAAAGATTTGATACAAAAAATCCATGTACAAGTACCGGAAAATGCATGGATTGCAACACACCAGAAAGACTGTGTTCAATTACAACAATTATTCATAGAAATCAACCTCCAAAATCAATAATGATTATTTTGATTAATGAAGATCTGGGTTTTTAATTTAATAATTAACATTTTTTTTAAACCTATTTTATTTCATCTTTTGATAAATGCATAATAAAAAAATTTATAAATAATTGACTGATAAATTAAAATAATATAATAATATATCTATGATAAAAAAATTATTTATCCCGCCTACTTGTCTATATTTTTGTATTTTACTTAATGTTATTTTATTTTTTATTTTCCCGGGAATATTTAATTTTATTTTTTTCCCTTATAATCTTTTTGGTATTATTGTAATTATAACAGGATTTATATTAGTGGCTCATGTATGGTTTTTATTTAAACAGCATGAAACTACTCATGATTTTCAATTTGAAAAAAGTACAACTCTTATAAATAAAGGATTTTTCAAATTAAGCAGAAATCCAATGTATTTAGGTATGACTATTACTCTTTTAGGTATTTCTATCTGTTTTGGCAATTTACTTTGCTTACTTTCTCCTTTATTATTTTTCCTAATAATAAATTTTGTTTTTATTCCATTTGAAGAAATAAATATGAAAAAAATATTTAGACAGCAATATATTGATTATAAAAACAAAGTTAGACGCTGGATTTAACGGATTAATTATGCCAATTATTGAGCCTGCTATAAGACCCCCAAGTGAAGCAAACAGTTTTTTACTTCAAGTTACTCTTGGCTGTTCTGCCGGAAGTTGTACTTTTTGCGGCTCTTATCATGGAAAAAAATTCAAATTAAAATCTACTGATGAAATTTTACAAGATATTAAAAAAGGTTCTGTCATTTATCCTGATGCAAGAAAATCTTTTTTAATGGATGGGGATGCTTTAGTAATTAACAATAATAAACTTATCCCTATCTTAAAACAAATTAATTTATATTTTCCAAAAATAAATCGTATCTCCAGTTATGCAAATGATTTTAATATTCTAAATCGTACTGATAATGAATTAAAAGAACTTTATGATCATAAACTGCGGCTAATATATATGGGTTTAGAAAGCGGTAGTCAGAAAATTTTAGACAAATGCTGTAAAAAATCTACTGTGAATGGAATGATAAATGCCATACAAAAATGCCATGAATTTAAAATAAGAACATCAATAATAGTACTACTTGGACTTGGAGGCAGGGATCTATCGAAGGATCATGTTGAACAAACAGCAATTGCTGTAAATAAAATGCAGCCGACATATTTATCCTTTTTAGCTTTGATGATTTTACCCCATACACATTTATTCTTAGATATGCAATCCGGAAATTTTATACCGCTTGATCAATATGAAATTTTATGGGAAATGCATGAGATAATTAAACGTTTAGAATTAAATAGAACTGTTTTTTTTGCTAATCACGCATCTAATTACCTGCCTATTACTGGACGTTTCCCCCACGATAAAAAAGATCTTCTTAATGAAATTAAAGATGCAATGAATGGTAAAACAAATCTTATGCCTGAGTTTTTGAGAGGATTATGAGAATTCTTAAATTGTATGGCTCAGTCATAATTCTTAATTCAAATCTTTAAATTTGATTAATTGCATTTAATAAATCACACACTCTTGACATAATATCTTTTTTTTGATTTAATAACTTGAAATTATATCAAGTGAGGAAGAACGGTGAAAAACCGTCGCAGCCCCCGCTACTGTAACTCTTTACCGGAGCAATCCGGTACTTTTTAAAACAGTCTATGCCACTGTCATTGATGATGGGAAGGCACGTTATAAAAGAAGGGAAGCCAGGATATTCACTAAATTATTTTACTTCGGAGGGAAGTTTCATTTTATCTAACATAATTAATGACAGTTTTATATATTAATACTCAAGAGAAATAAATTTATATAAAAAGCTATTAATAATTAATTATTCTGGAGCAAAAAAAAATGCATGCATTTATGATAGCAGGAGCTTCCAGTGGATCTGGAAAAACAACGATAAGTATTGGTATCATGAAAGCTTTAAGAAAAAAAGAATATAAAGTTATACCTTTTAAAGTTGGTCCTGACTATATTGATCCAATGTTTCATAAATCAGCCTGTGGATATACTTCTAATAATCTCGACAGCTATATGTTGAATGAACAAACTATAAAAAATATTTTTAACAAAAATACAAATAAAAATGATATTGCTGTTATTGAAGGAGTTATGGGTTATTATGACGGATTTAATTTTACAACAAAAGCCAGTTCCTATGACATAGGAAAAATACTTAAACTATCGGTTATTCTTGTTGTTAATGCAAAAGGAATGTCTTTAAGCTTAAATGCTTTGTTATCCGGGTATAAAAATTACAAAAAAGACTCCAGGATTATTGGAGTTATTTTAAATAACATTAATTCTAAAGAACATTATTTAAGACTAAAACAAAATATTGAAATTGAACTTAAATTAAAATGTTTCGGGTATCTAACTTCAATGGAAAATTATAATATTAAATCAAGACATCTTGGTTTAATTCAATCTTTTGAAATAGATAAAATTGAAAAAAAAATTGATGCTATTGCAAACGATATAAATGATTCAATTGATCTGCAGGATATTTTAATACATACAAATTTTCATAAAAAAAATATTAATATTAATCAAACAAAGATCAATAATAAAAAAATAAAGTTAGCTGTTGCTTACGATAAGGCATTTTCTTTTTATTATGAAGAGAACTTTAATTTTTTAAAAAAAAATCAAATTGACTTAGTAACTTTCAGTCCATTGGAAGACAAAATAATACCGGATGGAGTTCATGGAATTTATATTGGCGGCGGGTATCCTGAAGTATATGCAAAAAAACTTAGTCAGAACAAAAAAATGATTAATGCAATACGAGATAAACTTGAAAATAATCTTCCCTGTTTTGCTGAATGCGGAGGATTGATTTATCTTTCAAATGCTGTTATTACAAAAAATAAAAAAAAATATCCTATGACTGGTTTTTATAACTGTGAAATACAAATGACAGATAAGCTTCAAAGATTTGGATATGTTGAGCTGGAATACAAAAACACTAAAACTTATGCTCATGAGTTTCATTATTCAAAAATAATTGAAAGTAAACATAATAATTTTATCTATCAGTATAATATTAAAAAACCAGGAAAAAATAAACAATGGGAATGTGGATTGTCAAAAAAAAATGTTATTGCAGGCTATCCTCATATTCAT
>CAZYID010000032.1:8631-13565 GCA_964646595.1 uncultured Spirochaetales bacterium
CAAATATAGAATTCAGCAGAAAGATAGTTGAATTATTTACTAAATAAATAATTCCAAGGATTTAAAATGATTATTACTAATCCATCAGAGATAGAAAAAAGAAGTTTCGAAATTATTGATAAAGAACTTCTAAACATGAAAATAATTTTGCCTTTAGAAACAGCACATATTATAAAACGTGTAATTCATACAACAGCAGATTTTGAATATACTGATATTATTGAAATACATGAAAAAGTAATTGCTTTATTTGTTGATGCAATTAAGAACGGGTGCAGTATTTATGCTGATACAAATATGATTGCTGCCGGTGTTAATAAAAAAATTCTTGCTAATTATAATTGCAATATTTATACACTTGTCAGCAATGATAATGTTATCAAAAAATCAAATGATACAGGACTTACTCGATCCATCATTGGAATAGAAGAAGCGGCTAAAAATAAAAACACAAAAATATTTGTTATTGGAAATGCTCCAACAGCTTTGTTTAAGTTGAAAGATCTTGTTGAAAATGGATTAGCAAAACCAAAATGTATAATTGGAGTACCAGTAGGTTTTGTAGGTGCTGCTGAGTCAAAAGAGCAGATTAAAAAGATCGGTATTCCTTATATAATTACAAAAGGAAGAAAGGGCGGCAGCACAGTTGCTGCAGCAATACTTAATGCAATATTATATAGTTTAAAATAAAAATTTATGAAAAACATAAAGAGACAAAACAAAAAATTTAAAATCGGATTCACAACAGGTACAGCAGCAAGTCTTGCAAGCAAAGCATGTGTATTGATGCTGCAAAACGGAAAAATTGTGAATAATGTGAGAGTTTTAACTCCAGCTGGTATTATGATAGAAACAAAAGTTTTTGACCAGGAAATTAAAAATAAATATGCGCAATGTTCTGTTGTAAAAGATGCCGGAGATGATCCGGATGTAACAAATGGAATAAAAATATTCAGCAGAGTAGTTAAAAATAATTCGGGTAATATCAAATTAATCGGAGGAAAAGGAATTGGTACAGTTACCAAAAAGGGCTTAAGTGTTTTAGTTGGAGAAAAAGCAATTAATCCGGTTCCAAGAAAGATGATTATTGATTCAATAAAAAATGTTGATAAAAAGAACGGTTATGATGTAGAGATATTTATACCTCAAGGTGAAAAGATTGCAAAAAAAACATTTAATGAAAAACTCGGTATTATTGGAGGTATATCTGTTATAGGAACTACAGGTATTGTAAAACCAATGTCACAAGATGCAGTTATTGAGAGTCTTTATTTAGAATTAAAAATATTAAGAGAAATAAAAGATGAAGTTGTTTTAACATTTGGAAATTATGGTGAAAACTTTGCAGTTAATACTTTAGGAATTAAAAAAGAGCTGATTGTAAATATGAGTAATTATTGCGGTGATATGCTTTTAAAAGCCAATGAGCTTAATTTTAAAAAAATAACTTTGATTGGACATATTGGTAAAATTGTAAAACTTGCAGGTCGTATTTTTAATACTCACAGCAGTATTGCAGATGCAAGAATGGAAATTTTATCAAGTCATTATGGATTTTATTCCGGTGATATAAAAATAATGAAAAAAATTTTTACTAGCAACACAACAGAAGAAGCATGTGAATATATAAAGGATAATAATTTTTTTAATTATTTCGCAAAAATTGTAAAACAGAGTTGCCTTGAATATATGAAAAATTATAAAAACAAATTAGATATAATCATATTCTCTCAGGAAAAAGGACTTTTAGGTGAAAGTAAATAAAATAAATATACTGGGTATTGGACCGGGAAATAAAAAATATATTTTACCACTTGTTTATAAAATGATTGATGAAAGTGAAGTAGTTATTGGCGGAAAAAGAAATCTAATTAATTTTGATTTAATAAATAAAGAAGTTATTGAGATATCCGGAGATATTAAAAAGATAATTGATTATATAAAATCAAACAGTACTAAAGTAATATCTGTTTTAGCAAGCGGAGATCCGACTTTTTTTGGTATTGCAAAAACAATGCATAAATATTTTACAGCAGATCAATTAAATATAGTACCCGGAATATCAAGTGTGCAGTATCTTTTTTGCAGACTTGGGAAATCCTGGGATGATTATTATTTAACAAGTATTCATGGACAGGATATTGATATTATAGAAATAATAAAAAAAAATAAAAAAGCAGTTTTATTAACTGATAAAAATAATGACTATAAAATGATTGCAGGTATTCTAAAAAAAAATAATTTTGGTGAATGTCAAATGACTGTCGCGTCAAATCTATCCTATGAAGATGAAAAAATTGAAACAGGTAAAGCTGTAGATTTTATAAAAAGTAATATTGATAATAAACTATGCATAGTGGTGGTAGAAAATGAATGAGATAATTACATGCGGGATTAAGGACTCAGAGTTTATCAGAAGTAATATTCCTATGACAAAAGAAGAAGTGCGTATACTGACAATAAGTAAATTAGGATTAAAAAAAAATTCAACCTGTATTGATATTGGTGCCGGAACAGGTTCTATTTCTATTGAAATCGCAAGAATAATTCCTGAGAGCATTGTGTATTCTATAGAAAAAAAATCGGAAGCAGTTGATTTGATTAATAAAAATATGGAAAAATTTAAAATCACTAATATCAAAATAATAAATGGAACAGCGCCGGATTGTCTATCAGAGATTAAACATTTTACACATGCGGTTGTAGGAGGTTCTGGAGGAGAACTTTTAAATATACTTAAATATTTATATAAAAATATTCATTCACAGGGAAAAATTGTAGTAAATGCTGTTAAACATGAAACTCTTTATCATGCTTTTAAATTTTTTAAAGAAAATGATTTTGATGAGGTTGAAAATATTATTGTAAATATATCTAAATCAAACATCAAAAATAATAATGTTTTATATAATGCTTTAAATCCGGTGAATATTGTTTCGGGAGTAAAAAGATAAAATGATTCCCGGTAAGGCAGACGTCTCGACTATCTACCGGTTATGTAATTATAGAAATTTAAAAATTAATCTTAAAAATAAAACTATGTATTGCTATTTATTAAGAATAAATGGACAGATGAGATACCTGTCCTATCAAGGTGGAGTATTATGTGTAAAGTTTATTTTATTGGAGCTGGACCAGGAGATCCTGAATTATTAACAATTAAAGGGAAAAAAATAATAGATACTGCAGATATTATTATTTATACAGGCTCTCTGATTAATGAAAAAGTATTAAGCCAGAGAAAGCCTGATAGTATTTTATATAACAGCGCAGGAATGACTTTAGAAGAAGTAATAAAAATTATAGTTGATAAAAAAAACAATAAAAAAATTATTGCCAGAATCCATACCGGTGATCCTTCAATCTATGGAGCAATAAAAGAACAGATTGATTTTTTAAAAACTCACAATATTGCTTTTGAAATTATACCCGGTGTAAGTTCATTTTCTGCAGCTGCTGCATCATTAGGTGTAGAATATACCCTACCCGGTGTTTCACAAACAGTTATTTGTACCAGAATGGAAGGACGCACAAAAGTTCCTAAATTAGAAAAACTATCTCTTCTTGCCAGCCATAAAACAAGTATGGTTATTTTTTTATCAGCTGGAATGATAGAAGATGTTGTTAAAGAATTATTAGTTCATTATAAAAAAGAAACTCCTGCTTCAGTTGTTTATAAAGCAAGCTGGAAAGATGAAAAAAAAATAATTGGTACGCTCGAGAATATTACTGATAAAATAAAAAATGCAGGTATTGGTCAACACGCTCTTATTTTAGTGGGTGATTTTTTAGATTGCAATTATGAAAAATCAAAACTTTATGACAGTACATTTACTCATCAATATAGGAGTAAACTATGTCATGGGGAATAATAGCTATAACAAAAAATGGAATTAATACAGCTTTAAAAATAAATAAAAATATACCTGACAGCATAATCTATTCTTTACCTAAATGGAATAATGGAAAATTTAAAAATATTAATAAAAACTTTAATAAGTATGTAAAAAGTATTTTTAATAAACATGATATTCTAATATTTATTATGGCTTGCGGCATAACTGTAAGAAGTATTTCATCTTTAATAAAAAATAAAACTATTGATCCCGGAGTTCTGGTAATTGATGATAAAGGAAAATTTGTAATAAGTTTATTGTCCGGTCATATCGGCGGTGCAAATGAAGCAGCTTTAAAAGTATCAAAAATTTTACAAGCTCAGCCGGTTATAACAACAGCAAGTGATATAAATAAAAAAATTAGTGTAGATATGTTAGCAAATAATAATAATTTGATCATCAATGATATGAAGCAGGCTAAAAAGATAACAGCCATGATTGTTAATGAAGAAAAGGTTTGTTTAAAAAGTGATATAAAAATAGATATACCTGAATACCTTAGATATAATGAAAACAAAGCTTTAGGAATTATCTATATTGGCAATAAAAACAAAGAGTTTAAAAAACCATGTGTAATGCTTTTTCCCAGAAATATTGTTTTAGGAATTGGGTGCAAGAGAAATACATCAAAAAGTAAAATTATTTCTTTTATTAATAATTCATTATCAAAATTGAATATTAATAAAAAAAGCATAAAACTAATCTCATCAATTGATATAAAAACCAATGAAAAAGGGATTATTAAAACAGCAAAATATTATAACTGTTTATTAAAATTTCTTAGTAAAGAAGAAATCAGCAAAGTTCAGCATAAGTTTTCACACTCTGATTTTGTTAAGTCTGTAACCGGAACTTCAAATGTCAGTGAATCATGTGCTTATTTAGGATCAAATAAAAAAGGAAAATTTTTATTAAAAAAAGAAATTTCAAATGGAGTAACTTTATCAATCTTTGAGGAAAAATTATGAAACACGGAAAAATATTTGTAATTGGCATAGGACCAGGAAATATAGAACATATTTCTGATAAAGCAAAAAA
>CAZYID010000032.1:13665-20612 GCA_964646595.1 uncultured Spirochaetales bacterium
CGAAAAAAATAAATATTGATATTGAGATTATTCCGGGGATTAGTTCAATAAATGCCTCAGCTTCTTTATTGGGAGCACCTATTATGCATGATTTTGCTTGTATAAGTTTAAGTGATTTATTAACAGACTGGAAATTAATAAAAAAAAGACTTATTTCTGCAAGCAAAACTGATTTTGTAATATGTCTTTTAAATCCAAGAAGTAAACTTAGATTTAAACAGATAAAAGAAGCACAAAAAATATTTTTAAAAAATAAAGCTCCTGATACACCTGTTGGCATAGTCAAAAATGCAATGCGGGATAAACAAAATATTATTATTACTACTCTTGATAAAATGCTGGATCATGAGATTGATATGTTTACAACTGTAATTATAGGCAATAAAAGTACATTTATATTTAATGATAAAATTATTACCCCAAGAGGATACAAATTATGATCTGGATAATGGCCGGCACAGGGGATTCTAAAAAAATTATTGAGAAACTTAAAAATGATTATTCTATGATAATCACTACAGCAACAACTCTGGGAAAAAAATATATTAGTAATTATAAAAATGTGATTTCAAAAAGCATGACAAACAATGACATGACAGAGTTTATCGATAAAAAAAAAATAAAATTGATAATTGATGCAACACATCCTTTTGCTTATGAAGCATCAAAAAATGCAATAAACGCAGCAAAAACAAAAAGGATTGTGTATATAAGATATGAACGAAAAAAAACAATATTAAAAAAAGCTGTATTATTTAATAACTTCAAAGATTCAGCTGATTTTTTAAATAATGAAAAAGGTAATATTTTATTAACCATTGGAGTGAAAAACTTAAATCAATTTTCTGAAATTAAAAGAGAAAGACTTTTTGTTAAAATTCTGCCGGTCTTAGAATCTTTTTTAGAATGTGAAAAACAAAATATTCTTCAAAATAATATTATTGCCATGAATGGCATTATATCAGAAAAACTTTTAAGAGCTGTAATCAAAGAATATAATATTAAACATTTACTAATGAAAGACAGTGGAATTGAAGGCGGCACTGATTTAAAAATTAAAGCATGTAAGCTTGAAAAAATAAAAGCTTATGTAATAAAGCGAAAACAAATAAAATATCCTGAAGTTTATAGCAGTATAAATAAATTAATAAAAAGAGCAAAGGAGTGCGTCATGTCCGGCAATAGATATTGAATACATATAATCAATAGATCAAAAGAAATAAAATATTTAAAAATAAAAGGAAAATTTTTATATGACATTATACAATGAAACAAAAAATAAAATTACAGGGCTAAATAAAGAAGCCATGGAAGATGCACAAAAAAGGCTGGATTATTTATTAAAACCCAAGGGAAGCTTAGGAACACTTGAGTCTATAGCTAAACAGTTAGCCGGAATAACCGGAAAGATAAATAATGATGTTTCAAAAAGAGCTATTATTGCCATGTGCAGTGATAATGGTATTTATGAAGAAGGTGTTTCATCATACCCTCAAGAAGTAAGCACGCTTGTTGCTGGTACTATGTGTTCCGGATTATCTGGAGTAGCAGTGCTGGCACGTCATGCAAAGGCAAAAATGCATATAATTGATATCGGATTAAAAGAAAATGTCGAGTGTGATGTTGCATCAGATAAAATCATTATTAAAAAAATAAGAAAAGGCACAGATAATTTTATAAAAGGTCCAGCTATGACTAGAGATGAGACTCTCAAGGCAATTGAAATCGGGATTGAAGAAACAAACAAATTGATCAATGAAGAGTATAATATGATTGGCACCGGTGAAGTCGGTATTGCTAATACAACAACGTCAAGCGCAATTCTTTATGCTTTTACCGGTGAGAGTCTTGATTTGCTTGTAGGCAGAGGAGCCGGTTTATCAGATGAAGGATTAGAGAAAAAAAAAGATGTTATTAAAAACGGCATTCAAATAAACAAACCCGATGTAAATGATCCTATTGATGTATTATCAAAAGTTGGCGGTTTTGATATTGCCGGATTGGTTGGTGTTTACCTTGCCTGCGCTGCTAAAAAAATTCCTGTTGTAATAGATGGATTTATTTCAGGAGTAGCAGCAGTAACAGCATTCAAAATAAATCCTTTAACTGTAGAATATATGATACCTTCTCATATTACTGATGAACCGGGTGGTAAAATTATAAATTCTATTCTTGGTAAAGAAGCAATGCTTAATATGCATATGAGGCTTGGTGAAGGAACCGGCTGTGCTTTAGCATTTCATATCATAGAAGCAGCAACTAAAATGATGAATGAAATGGGAACTTTTGGCGATATAGGAATGTAATAATGGCAAAAAAAATTATGATACAGGGAACAACTTCAAGTGCGGGAAAAAGCCTGCTTGCCACAGGTCTGTGTAGAATATTTTATGAAGATGGAAATAAAGTAACTCCATTTAAATCACAGAATATGGCTCTTAATTCTTTTATTACAGATGAAGGACTCGAAATGGGCAGAGCACAGGTTGTACAGGCAGAAGCATGTTGTATAAAACCAAAAGTTGCAATGAATCCAATTTTACTTAAACCCACAACAGACAGGAAAGCACAGGTAATTATTGAGGGTAAAGTACATAAAAATATGAATGCAGTGCAGTATCATAATTTTAAAAATCAGCTTAAAGACATTATAAAAAAGAATTTCAAAAAGCTTGATGATACTTATGATATTATTGTTCTGGAAGGAGCAGGTAGTCCTGCAGAAATTAATTTACGTGAAAATGATATTGTTAACATGGGGATGGCAGAGATTGCTGATTCCCCTGTTATTATTATAGCAGACATTGATCGCGGAGGAGTTTTTGCATCAGTTGTTGGAACTATTTTTTTATTAAATAAAAATGAAAAAAAACGTGTAAAAGGAATTGTTATCAATAAATTTAGAGGTGACATTAAATTACTTGAACCAGGTATTAAAATGCTTGAAGATATTATTAAAATACCTGTATTAGGCGTAATCCCATATCTTGATATAAATATTGAAGAGGAAGACAGTGTTACAGAAAAATTCCAGAAAAAAAGCATTAATAAAGAAATAAAAATCGTAGTTATTAAAACTCCCAGAATTTCTAATTTTACGGACTTTGATGCTTTTGCTCAATTTAATGATATTTCCCTGGAATTCGCAATAAACAAAAAAGATCTTAATAATGCTGATTTAATTATACTGCCTGGCACAAAAAATACAATTGATGATCTATTGTTTCTTAAACATAAAGGATTTGATAAAAAAATCATTGAACTACATAAAAAAAATATTCCAATAATCGGAATATGCGGTGGTTACCAGATGCTTGGCAAATCAATTGAGGATCCTTTTCATATTGAAAGCAAGCTTGAAAAAATAGAGGGACTAGGTTTAATTAATATGATAACAGTTCTTGAAAAAGAAAAAATTACTGTCCAAACACGGGGTAAAATTATTAATGCTCATGGTATATTACGAGAAATGAATGATATAACTATCAAAGGTTATGAAATACATATGGGACAGAGTACTAATAAAAAAGAATATTCATTTTTTGAAAATGAAAAAGGAAAAAGCGGTTATTTAAAAGACAATATTTTTGGAACATATATTCATGGCATTTTTGATAATGATGATTTTACACAAAGATTTATTAATAATATTAGAAGTCAAAAAGGACTAAATGATAATTATATTGATGTGACTTACCAGGAATTTAAAACAAACCAGTATAAAAAACTTGCTGATGCTGTAAGAAAATCTTTGGATATGAATATAATTTATAATATACTTGATAATAGACCGAATGGCGAGTTTTTTTAATATAATTTTCTCATATATTTTTCAACCAATAGGTAATTTTGTTTAAAAATTGTAAAACTTGAATTTCGCCCTAATCAATACGGCATAATACACTATAATGATCTTAAAATAAAAAAAAAATAATTGGAAAATTTTTGCCGGAATTGCGATGATAATGTCATCAATTATTTATTAAAAAGGGATTATTATTCTTTTCAAAATCAACATTTGTTTGTGGTCCATGTCCAGGATATAAAATATAATCATCATTAACTTTTAAAAAAAGTTTATTTATTGATTCGATCATCTGATTAAAATTGCCGCCTGGCAAATCTGTTCTTCCAACACTACCGTTAAATATTGTATCACCTGTAAAAACTAATTTTTTATCCTCTAAAATAAACATTAAACCATCTGGTGAATGTCCAGGGCTTTCAACTATTTTTATTTTATGATTATTCCAGTTTATAATATCATCATCTTTGCAAATCCTTGCTTTTTCTAAGCTCATATTTTTATAATTTGAATGAACTTTTGGCGGAAAAAAAGCTAAAATTCTATCATCTGGTTTATTTAATATTTTATAAGATATATCTGATAAGTATAATTCAAAAGAATATTTTTTTTGAAATTTAGATAATCCTTCAAAATGATCAAAATGAGTATGAGTTAATAAAATCTTCTCAACAATATACTTATTATCTTCAATAATTTCTTCGATTTCCGGTACAAAATCTATAAGTAAAATTTTATTATCTTCTTCTAATAAATATGAGTTTGTACCTATCATTCCGCCAACTACTGTATCAATTTTTAGCATTAAAACTTCTTCTCAGAATCAAGTAGAATTGTAACAGGACCATCATTTATCAGTGAAATTTGCATCATTGCCCCAAATTGTCCGCTTTTAACTTTTCCAGCAAAATATTTTTTTTTTAATTGATCAATGAACCCATTGTAAATTTCTTCTGCTTTTTCACCTTTTTCTGCATTTATATATGAAGGACGTCTTCCTTTTCTTGCATCTCCATATAAAGTAAATTGAGAAACAATAAGAAATTCTCCATTTATTTTTGTAATATCATTATTCATTTTTCCATCATTATCACAAAATATTCTTAGATTTATTATTTTATCTAAAATATATTTCAGATCCTTTTCATTATCATTAACAGAAATTCCCAATAAAACAAGTAAACCTGTTTTAATTTCAGAATGTTTCTTGCCATTAATCCTAACTGATGATTCTTTAACTCTCTGAACTATAGCTCTCATATTTTACCTAAAATAGTTAATTCTTAATTATATATCTACCTTCAATGAACATATTTTGTTCAATTATTTTTATTCTGCCAAAAACTTTAATTTTATCATTGTTATTAATGATTACAGCTTTTGTAAAAATTACAGGAATTACTGCATCAACAACACCTTTTTCTTCATCACCAATAATTAAATCAAATGTTATCTTTTTTTTACTAACATAATGATTAACTACACGTCCTTCCCATAAAATATAAACATTCTGATAAAGAAGAGAAATATTTCCTTTTTCTTCTTTAATTTCTTTTTCTTTTAAAAAATCGCTAAAATCAATCTTATTACTAAAAAATCCATAATCAGGTTCTTCTATATAATCTTCTAAAATTTCAACTTTTAATTTAACTGTATTAGAAGCGTTTGACATTTTAAGTTGATTAATTTCTATTTGAGCTTCAACTGCATTATTTTTTAAAATGTTTCTTTTTATTCTTTCAAATTTATTTTTAATTTCTTTTTCGTTATATGAGAATCTTTCATTCTCAAGTTTTGGTTTTTTTAATAAATTTGGATTATAATCAGGTAAATATATTTTACTAATTTCATTTCGAGTTTTCATTTTTTTAAAATTAAATATATGTTTAAAATTTATAATAATAAAATAACATCCAATAGATATCCCTGCTAAAACAATAAGAATAAAAATTGATTTAATAATTTTATTAAAATGAATAAAAAATGGTTCTTTTGGAATCACCGAATCAAAAAAATCATCATCTCTTAAATTTATTGACTCATCTCTATTTCTTAAATAGTCTAAAGCTTTTTTAGAAATTTTATCATTTTTGTTTATTTCTTGTGCGGAACACCATTCAGTTATTGCTTTATCAATTTTATTATGTCTAGCATATATATATGCTAATAAATTATTATCAAAAGAACCTAAAGATTTTTTTTCTTTTAATAATTCTAAACAAAATTGTGAATGATGAAAATTTTTTGTATAAAAAGATGCCCGTGATTGATACTTTAAATATAAAATTTCAATATCTTCAACTTTTTTCTTTTCATCAAAGACAGTAAGCTCAAGAACTTTTTTATATTTATGTTGATGATATAAAAAAAATAATTTTATTTTTTTTATAATGTTCAAACTTTTGTCCGTTCTAAATATTCGCCTGTTCTGGTATCAATTTTTATTATATCTTCATTATTAATAAAAAGAGGAACATTTAAATTAAATCCTGTTTCAACTTGAACCGGTTTAGTAGCTTTAGTTGCAGTATCACCTTTTAATCCGGGTTCTGAATGAATAACTTTTAAACTTACG
This sequence comes from uncultured Spirochaetales bacterium, assembly GCA_964646595.1. Taxonomy (GTDB): domain Bacteria; phylum Spirochaetota; class GWE2-31-10; order GWE2-31-10; family JAFGQB01; genus CAZYID01. The sequence continues at coordinate 20,046 of CAZYID010000032.1, forward strand.
GTTGTAGGTAAATTTACAGATAAAATTTCATTACTATGGAAATTTAAACTGAGTTCAGTATTTGGCATAATATATTTTTCTAAATCTTCTGATAATTCTTCATCTACATGATATTGTTCAAAAGTTTCATTATCCATAAAAACAAATTGTTTATTGTCTTTATAAGAATATGTAACTTTTCTCTCAAAAACATCAACAAACTCAACTTTTTCCCCTGAACGAAAAGTTACTTCTTTTGAATTTCCTGTTTTATTACTTCTTGCTCTAACTTTTACAAGAGCCTGACCTTTACCTGGAGTAATATGCTGTGTAGTCATAACTGTCCAGAGATCATCTTCAAATTTAAAAACATTGCCTTTTCTTAAATCTAATACATTAATCATAAAAATCCTTATTTGTTTTTCACTTGAAATTAAAAAAAATTTGTTTTTTTGTCAAGATTTATAATTATTTAAAATTATATAAATATAATATTAATTTAATTATTTAATGAAATAAAATTAATATTTTTTTTAACAAATAAAAAAAAATGAGCAGCACAATAACTGGCACCGTTCTACTTTCCCA
>CAZYID010000033.1:0-20543 GCA_964646595.1 uncultured Spirochaetales bacterium
CTTCTATATTAATTACACCACTTGCAGTTAATGCAGAATATTCACCTAAACTAAACCCGCTAAAAACATTAAAATTAAATCCTTCATTTTCTAATAATTTATAAGCGATATATGAAATTAATAAAACAGCAGGCTGTGTGTTTTCAGTTTTCTTTAATACTTCTTCAGGTCCTTCAAAGCATATTTTCTTTAAAGGAGCGTTAAGAACAGATTCTGCTAAATCAAATAAATCTTTTGCTTCTTTAAAATTTTCATAAAAATCTTTTCCCATTCCAACATACTGAGCACCTTGCCCTGAAAATAATAATGCAGTTTTCAATTCAACTCTCCTGATAAACACCCATTTTTCTAAATTTATTATATCTTTGATCAACTAAATCCTCAGTCGAATACTGTGATAATTCTTCAAGAGTAATAATTAGTTTTTCTTTTATACTCTTAACAACAGCTTCATGATTTTCATGGGCTCCACCCTGAGGTTCTTCAATTATTCCATCTATTAAATCCATACTTAATAAACTATTCGGATCAAGTTTTAATGCTTCAGCAGCGTCACCGGCTCTGCTGGCATCTCTCCATAAAATTGATGCACAACCTTCAGGTGAAATTACAGAATACATTGTATTTGTAAGCATAAATACTTTATCTGCAACACCAATAGCCAACGCACCTCCAGAACCGCCTTCACCTGTAATTATTGAAATAATAGAAGTTTTTAATGCAGACATTTCATACAGATTAAATGCAATTGCTTCAGCCTGACCTCTTTCTTCTGCCCCAATACCGGGATAAGCACCAGGTGTATCAATAAAATTAATAATAGGTCGATTAAATTTCTCTGCCTGCTTCATTAATCTTAAAGCTTTCCGGTAACCTTCCGGATGAGCACTTCCAAAATGTCTTTTTATATTTTCTTTTGTATTTCTTCCTTTTTGATGTCCAATAACAGTAACAGGTATTCCCTCAAAAAACCCTATTCCTCCAATTATTGCCTGATCATCTCCATATCTTCTATCACCATGAAATTGTATAAAATCTTTTATTAAATATTTGATATAATCCATTGTTGTAGGACGTTTTGAATGTCTTGCAATTTGAACTCTCTCGCGTGGTGTTATTTTCCTGTATAATTCAGTTTTTAATTTAGCAGCGTTATCTTCAAGCTGCTTTATTATAGGATACATCTCTTTTTCTTCTTCATTATCAGCTATATGCTCTTTTAAAGTTGTCAGTTTTTCCTGAAGCTCTTTTAATTGATCTTCCATTTCTTGTTTTTCCATTACTAACTCCTACTTTAATCCTAGATGTTCTATTCTATATTTTTTGTTTTTATTAATTTTACTATTATGAATTTTAAGAACATTTATTAATGTTTCTCTCATCATAAGACGCGGAACTATTTTATCTAACATTCCATGTTCCAATAAAAATTCTGCTCGTTGGAAACCTTCCGGTAATTTCTGATTTATTGTATCTGAAATTACCCTCGGTCCTGCAAAGCCAATTAATGCCTCTGGTTCTGCGATTATTATATCTCCCAGATATGCAAAAGAAGCAGAAACACCGCCTGTTGTTGGATTACATAAAACAGAAATATATAATAATCCTTTTTCAGAGTGTTTTTTCACAGCTGCCGATGTTTTTACCATCTGCATTAATGATAATACTCCTTCATGCATTCTGGCTCCACCTGAAGCACAGAAAGCAATAACAGGAAGATTATTCTTATTAGCATATTCAAAAGCTCTTGTTATTTTTTCTCCTACTACAGATCCCATACTAGCCATAATAAAATTTGGATCCATAACAATAAGAACTATATCATTTTTTTCAATATTCGCAGTACCGCAAACTACAGCTTCATTTAATCCTGTATCTTTTACAGCCTTTTTATATTTTTCTTCGTAATTAGGAAAATTTAATGGATTTAAACTTTTTAAATTTTTATCAAATTCTTTAAAACTTCCTTTATCAACTGTAATCTCTATTCTAGACTTACTATTTATTCTATAATGAAAATTACAATCCGGACAAACATATTTATGTTTTACTAATATTTTTTGAAAATGAGTAGTTCCGCAATTTTGACATTTCAAAAATAAATTTGACATAAAACATCACTCTCCTATGATTTCTTTATTAATGAATCAGGAAAATGCTTTTCAATAAAATCAGTGCTAAACTCACCTTTTTTAAATGCATTATTTTCCATAACTCTTAAATGAAAAGGAATTGTAGTACTAACACCCTGTATATCATACTCATTTAAAGCTCTTTTCATTCTTGCGATTGCTTCATTTCTATCATTTCCATACACAATTAATTTAGCTATCATACTATCGTAAAATGGTTTAATAGTATAATCCTGATAAACAGCAGAATCAATTCTTACTCCAATACCGCCGGGAACAACATATTTCACAAGTGTTCCAGGAGAAGGGATAAAGTTATTATCCGGATTTTCAGCATTAATCCTGCATTCCATTGCATGCCCGGTATGATGAATATCTTTTTGATTAACACTTAATTTTTCTCCTGATGCAACTAAAAATTGCTCTTTAATTATATCTATCCCGGTAATCATTTCTGTTACCGGATGCTCAACCTGAATACGGGTATTCATTTCCATAAAATAAAATTCACCGCTCTGATCTAATAAAAACTCAATTGTTCCGGCTGAAAAGTAATTAACAGCTTTTGCTGCTTTTATTGCAGTTTCTCCCATTTTCACTCTGGTTTTTTCATTCAGAGCCGGTGAAGGTGCTTCTTCAATTAGTTTTTGATGTCTTCTTTGAATTGAACAATCCCTTTCAAATAAATGAACAACATTTCCATGTTTATCGCCAAGTATCTGAACTTCAATATGTCTGGGTCTTTCAACATATCGTTCCATATAAACATTGCTGTTATTAAAAGAAGCAAGGGCTTCATTTGAAGCAAGATGATAATTATTGATTAAATCTTTCTCTTCTTTTACAACACGCATTCCTTTACCGCCGCCGCCGGCTGATGCTTTAATAATTACCGGATATCCAATTTTTATTGCTGCTTCAAGAGCTTCTTTTTCAGTTTTAATTATATCTTTACTGCCTGGGGTTATAGGAACTCCTGCTTTTAGCATTGTTTTTCTTGCAGTAGCTTTATCTCCCATACCTCGAATTGCATCCCCAGTAGGACCAATGAATTCTATATCTAAAGCCCGACAGGCATCTGCAAAATCAGCATTTTCTGCTAAAAAACCATAACCCGGATGTATAGCATCAGATTTAGTAGCTTCTGCAGCACCTAATAAATTTTGATACATAAGATAACTCTGTGAGCTTAAAGGAGGTCCAATACAAACAGCTTGATCTGCTAATTTAACATGAAGCGCATCTTTATCAGCTTCCGAATAAACAGCTACAGTTCTGATCCCTAATTCTTTAGCACCTCGTATTATCCTTACAGCTATCTCACCTCTATTTGCGATCAATACCTTTTTTATCATTATTTACTTCCTAACTAAATTAACTATTATAATTTAATCTTAAACAATACTTTTCCAAATTCAATCAAGTCCGTATTCTTTACACAAACTTCTTCAACAATACCGTCAACTTCGCATTCTATTTCATTAAAATTTTTCATTGCTTCAATAATACATAATGTCTGTCCTTTTTTAACTTTATCACCAACAGCTACAAAAGCAGGAGCTTCAGGCTTTGGAGAAGCATAGAATGTTCCAACAAGAGGTGATTTTAATTCATATAAATCACTTCTTGTTTCTTCAGAAGGTGTTTCTTTTGTTTGTTCTGTATTTGCAACAGACACTGGCATCTGTTGTTGAGGATGTGCAGAATGAGGAATTACAGTATTAACATGAGGAATATTTTGCATATGCCTGTTTGTTTCTGAAATAATATTATGCTTAATTCCACCACGCCTAATTTCGTATAATCTTGATCCTTCTTTAATTACTAATTCATTTATTTCATTTTCCTTCATAGAATTAAATAATTTCATTAAATCAAGGTCTTTCATTATAAACTCCCTATAAAAATTTTATTAAATAACTAATATGAATAAAACTAAAAAGCAAGTAATTTTAAATAAAAAGCCACTCATTTTTTAATCAAAAATTTAATGGCTATAATAAACAAATTTCTTCATTTTTACAAGCGATAATTAATCATTATTAAAAAAGGAAGAGGAAAAATATAAAAAAAACAATTTATTCTTTATTGGAAAAATATTTATCCCAGGCAAGATTTACTTTTTTAATAAAACTATTCTTTTCATCATCAGTAATAAAACTTGCTTTAAAACCGTTAATAATAATTTTTTTTATATCATCTAAGCTAAAATCTAATTTTGAATATAAATTCCAATATTCATCTAACAGGTCAACATTAAAAAAAGCCGGATCATCAGTATTTAATGTAACAAGTACACCTTTTTGAAAAAGAAATTTAATAGGATGATCTTCAATTTTTTTTACAAATCTTTTTGTAAAAATATTACTTGTTGGACATACTTCTAATGGAATTTGACTTTTAACTAAATAATCAATTAATTTTTTATCTTTAACAGAAGAAATACCGTGTCCAATCCGCTCAACTTTTAGAATATTAATTGCATCCCAAATAGATTTCGGGCCTACATCCTCTCCAGCATGAGCAACTCTGTGAAATCCATGACTTTTTGCTTTTTTAAAAACCTTTTCAAAATTTTTAGCCGGACCTTTTTTTTCATCTCCGCCTAATCCAATACCAATTATTGTATCGCAATTACATTTTTTTGCAGCTTCTAAATTCCTTAGAGCATTCTCCTCGCCAAATGTCCTGGATACATCAATAATAACTTTTATATCAATATTTTCTTTTTGTTTACACGCTTTTACTTCATTAATAAAGATTTTAATCATATCTTCAAATTTAATGCCATTTCTTATAAAATTAGATGGAGAAAAAAACAGCTCTGAATGGACAATGCCATTTCGCTTCAAATAAGGTAAAATACTTTTAAATAGTTTTTCAAAATCTTTTAAATTATCAAAACCACTTTGTAATAAAAGAAATAATTTAATAAATCCATTTAGATCATTATAAGCAAAAAGTTTTTCAACATTTTTTTTGATTTTATATTTTGGATTAATACTTGATAATATCTCTCTGGCAGTTTCTTTGCTAATTAATGCCTCAGAGTGTAAATGAATCTCTGTTTTTGGAATTCTTTTTAAAAGCTTATAAAATGTTTCTTTATTCATTACCTACCTAATAAACAATTATAATACAAAAAAGTATAAATACATATTAATTTCGGTATTATTTTATATAAAATTTAAAAAAACAGATACAAATTATAGTTACTGTTAGATAATCCTGTCTGAAGATACGGAATGAAAAACTTTTTTAATAATTTCTGAGGTTGTAAATGGAGAAAGAAGAACATTATCAGTTCCGCTTTTTTTTAACATATCAAGTGTCTCAACACTTACATAATCAGATAAAATAATAACAGTTATTTCTTTTCTAGTGTATTTAGCACGAATTTTTTGCAGTATCTCAACTGCAGTTGGATTTTTAACTTTCATGTCAATAAAAACTAAAATTATTTTTTTATCTAATAAACTCTGCACATTATTTCCATCATTTATTACTTCCATTTTTATATAAGGAGATAAAACTTTTGAAATCATGTCATTATAATTTTTATTTTCTGAAACAACTAACATCTTAAAACCTTTTAGTTTCCTAAAAAATAAATTCATTTTATCATTTAAATTTCTTATTAAATCATAACTTTCATCAACTTGTTGATATTCCGAAATCATAATTTCAATATTTTGCTGTGCAGTCTTAGATGACACAACTTCTTTTTCTTCAACCTCCTCAATTGGAGTTTCAGAAAAATATGTTAAATGTGTTTCCCCTGACTTTAATAAATAGTCTGTCATATTAGTAGATACTTTTGTTAAAGCAGGAATTCTTACCATACCAGTATCATCATAAAGATCAAAAATATACTGAGTACCCTCCTTAAGATGTTCAATTTTTATTTCTTTCCTGTTATCAAAATCTAAATTTAATTTTTGTATTCCATCTATAAAATTTGCAACTATTTCAATATCTTTATATCTCTCATTTTTATCAATTGCTTCCAAAAAAGGCTCACATTGAGATAAAATCCTAACATGATGTGCATACATTTTAAATTCATCAAAATGAAAAAAACTAAATAATATTTCAATATTTTCTTCTGTAATTGATTCAGGATATAATGAAGGGATTATTAGCAATATCCTGGGCTTAAATATTTCTTTATTAACACAAATACTTCTAATTTCATAATTTAATATTTCAAGTTTATCCTGTTCAAGATTTCCTTCTATTTGAATTATAATGATATTACCTTTACAATGAATATCTACTAACATTGGAGTAGTATCCTTTATCTTTGGGAGAGGCATTTTAAAAAACATTAAAACTCTTTCCAATAATGCTTCAGGATTTATTGGTATAGAAATAAAAGCTTTAATGTTTTCTTCTTTTAATCTGTTCAATTCATTTGATAAAAAATCACCAATTAAAAAAACCGGGATATCTCTTAATACTGGAATTAATCTTTTTTTTATTAAAAATCCATCCAGTTCAATTCCTCTCATTTCTTTATCAAGAAACATCAAACTGGGTAGTTCACTTTTAGCTATACGAATTCCTTCTAATCCATTTTTTGCGGTTTTAACATAAAAATTATAAATATCAAGATATCGTTTTATAAAATCTAAAAAAATTTCATCATGATAAACAAATAATAATTCTTTCATAATTTAATTACCCATAATTATATACAATAAAAACTTGATTTTAGTATAAAAATGTTTCTTTTAATCTTTTAATTTACTCGAAATAATTTTATTATTAAAATTTAATGTTCCCCTAAAGTATATCATAAACACAAGTTAAAACAAATAAAAAAATAAAACCGTAAATTACTTATATATTTTTTTTAATTACACTTTATTTATTACTACAAAATGTTATAACTATTTTTAAAAATAATCATAGGAAAATAAATGGACAAATACAAAAAACGTGGTGTTAGTTCTCAAAAAAAAGATGTACATAATGCGCTTAAAGATAAAATTGATCAAGGTTTATACCCGCACGCTTTTTGTAAAATAGTTGAAGACTACCTTGGAAATGATAAAAACTACTGTAATATTATGCATGCTGATGGCGCTGGAACTAAATCATCACTTGCTTATATTTATTACAAGGAAACAAATGATCTTAGCGTATTTAAAGATATTGCAATGGATTCTCTTGTTATGAATATTGATGACTTACTCTGCGTTGGTGTATGTAATAATTTTCTTGTATCAAATACAATAGGTAGAAATTCAAAACATATAAATGCTGAAATTATAAAAACTATAATACATTCATATGAAGATATAATTCAATGGTTTAATGGACTTGGGATAAACATGCTTTTAACCGGCGGTGAAACTGCTGATGTTGGTGATATTGTAAGAACATTAATTGTAGATACAACAGTTACAGCAAGAATTGAAAGATCAAAAATTATTAGCAGTGAAAAAATAATACCAGATCAGGTAATAATCGGACTTTCTTCTTCAGGAAAAGCAAACTATGAAATAGAATATAACAGTGGTATTGGTTCAAATGGTCTAACATCAGCAAGACATGATTTGTTTAATAAAATATATAAAGAAAAATATCCCGAATCTTTTAATCCAAATATCCAAGATAATTTATCATATTGCGGTCCATTTAAATTAACAGATAAAATTTCAGAAATACCAATTAATATAGGTAAAGCTGCTTTATCACCAACAAGGACATATGCTCCTATAATTAAAGCTATTCTTGAAGAATATAAAACAGAAATAGGAAGTATTATTCATTGTACAGGCGGTGGTCAAACAAAATGTCTAAAATTCGGGAATAATGTTCATTATATAAAAAATAATTTATTTGATATTCCTCCAATATTTAAAACCATTAAAGATGTATCAAAAACATCTTATAAAGAAATGTACCAGGTATTCAACATGGGGCATAGAATGGAAATATATACAGATAAAAAAATATCTGAAGATATAATTAGAATATCAAAATCATTTGGAGTAGATGCAAAAATAATTGGGGAAATCAGTGAAAGTGATAAAAATAAATTAACAATAAATTCTCCGGAAGGAATAATTGAATACCAATAAAAAAAGCCACTTAGGCACGGAGATCACAGAGAAAAATTATATTTATAAAAATATTTAAAATATAATATTCTTAAATATAAAAAATCACTGTATACTTTGTGTCTTTATGGCAAAAAAAAGACAGTTATTATTAAATAACTGTCTTGATTGCCTCCGACCAGAGTTGAACTGGTGACACATGGATTTTCAGTCCACTGCTCTACCGACTGAGCTACAGAGGCACTTTATTCGGATACTTTTAATAAAATATCTTTCTATTGTCAAGTTTATTTTGAATAAAATGTTATTATTTTTAAAAACTACTCAAAAAGAAGTTTATAACAATCCTCTGCCATTCCTCTTTCTTCATCAGTAGGTATTACCATAATTGTTACAGGTGAATAATCAGCAGATATAATTCCTATGTGATTGCCAATTAATTTATTTTTTTGTACATCTAAAACAAATCCAATATTCTCTAAATTTTTTGCAATTAATTCTCTCATCATTATACTATTCTCGCCAATACCTCCCGTAAAAACAAGAATATCAACTTTAATCATAACAGCAGAATAAGCACCAATATACTTTTTTATTCTATAAGCAAAAGCATCTATTGCAAGTTGAGCTTTCCTGTTTCCAGAATCAGCAGCTTTTTGTAAATCTCTCAAATCATTAGACAATCCGGAAATTCCTAATAATCCGCTTTTTTTATTTAAAATACTAATAATTTCCTTATCTGTATATCCTTTATCTGATAAGTAATGTATTATTGCAGGATCAATATCACCGGATCTTGTCCCCATAATTAAACCTTCTAAAGGAGTAAATCCCATTGATGTATCGCAAGATTTTCCAAAAGCAATAGCAGTTATTGAACACCCATTACCCAAATGGCAGGTTATCAAATTTGTATTTTCTCTTGCTCTCTTGCAATATTCAACAGCTTTTCTGGCAACATATTTATGACTTGTTCCATGAAAACCATATCTACGTATTTTAAACTTATCATATAATTCATAAGGGATAGCATACATATAAGCATAATCAGGTATAGTCTGATGAAAAGAAGTATCAAATGTTGCTGTAATTTTTACATTTGGCAAAAATTCCAATGAAGCTTTTATTCCTTCTAAATTTACCGGATTATGTAACGGCGCGAGATCAGACAGTTCTTCAATGTCTTTTATTACAGATTTATTAATTATTACTGCATCAGAATACTTTTCCCCGCCATGTACAACCCTATGAGCAACACCATCAATTTGTTCTATATTCTCCAAAACACCTTTCTTTTTATCTAAAATTGTTTCAATTGCTAATTTAAATGCTGCTTTATGATCTTTTACTGCAATTTTTTGATTAATAATTTTTCCATCTTTCGTTTCTTGTATTAAACAAGAATCCTTTTGTCCGATTCTTTCAACATTTCCTTTAACAACCCTAATTCCATCTTTCATTAAAAACAATTGATACTTCAAAGAAGATGATCCACAGTTTACCACTAATATTGTTTTATTACCCATCACTTGTTCCTTTATTCTATTAAATTTACATGATCTTATTACTTTTTGATAAATAAATTATAACAAAATATAATTGTTAATCAAATTAAAAAAATCTTAAAAAAAAATTATGGTAAATTCTTTAAGCCCGGTTTATATATAACATCTTTATTTCCAATTTTAATTCCATAAATTTTATTATATTCCTCAACAAATCCTATCCATCCGCCTGCAATTGCTCCCCATACACCGGCAGAAAATGATGCACTATTTGATATAAATAAATTATCCAGCAGAACATTCTTCATTCGTGTTATACCAAAATTTTCCGGAGTCTGCGCTAAACCGCTTATTGGATACTTTGAACCATAATCTTTAAAAGATGCCGGACTCATAGATAAAATATGTTTTAAAGGAGGATATTCTTTAAATATTGGTTCAACCTCTTGAAGTTCTTTTATTAATAATGAAGCCATTTTTTCTTTTTCTTGATCATACTTTATTTTATCTTTTTCTCTTAAATCAATCCACTGATCAATTTTTTCCTGATCATGTTCAATATACAACAAAGTCATAACATAATATTTGTCATTATATAAAACATCCGGGATAAAAATAAAAAGATTCCAATCTTTTCCCCCAATTCCATTATTTTTTCTATAAATATGATATGTAATTTCTTTAAACTTAGGATATTTTTCTAAAAGTTTTTTATCAATTAAATGTAAACTGTAAAAATCTGAATTTGGAAATGGTATTTTTTTTATTTTTTTTAATATTTTTTTAATTTTTGGAACATCTGAACCACTTTTAATTAGTTCTTCAATCCTATCCTGAGCCACGGACATCACAACATAATCCGCAGATTCAAGCTTATTATTTACTATTACTCCATTAGCCTTTTTCTTATCAAATGAAATTGAACTAACTTGTGTGTTTAAAATTAATTTCCCTCCGAGCTCTGTAAATCTTTTTGCTATTCTATTTGAAAGCTCTTGAAAATTATCACCATTTGCCGGCTGGACTAAATTATTCTCTAAAAAACTCTGTATCATCATTAACTCACCAATAGCTGAAGCTCTTTCAACTTCAACTCCCATAAATCCTTCTGTAACACTAAATATTTCTTGAATTAATTTAGTTTTTATTCCGCAGTCTTTAATATATTGTTTATAAGTTTTATTTTTCATTAACATAAATACTGTTTTAGGAATTATAATTAACATTTTTATTGCTTCTAAAAAATTTGGATTCATATATGCTATGTAAAACATATCATTATAAAATTCCTTCATGTTATCAAAAAACTTCTTTGCTTTCTTTTTTTCTTTTAACGGAGTTCTGTCAATTAAATCCTTAACACCTGATTCTTTTGTAAACAAAAAAGGTTTATCATTTGCAGGATAATATTGAAAAGGCTTTTTTACAACTTTCCAATTAATTGTTTTTACACCAAGATACTTTAAAAATAGGTCTAATGGCTGCTTTTCTCCAAAATCACTTGTTACAACAGGCACATTAAATGTATATTTTATTTTATCATTTTTATAAGTAATAGATTTTTTAAAAGAAGTACAGAATCCTCCAGGAATTTTGTTGGAATCATATATTATTACTTCATCATCTGGTTTTGCTTTTTTCAGCAATATCCCATTTATTAATCCTCCTAAACCTGCACCAATAATAATTATTTTTTTTCTTCCCTGTCTATTCATTAACAATTCTCTCCTAATTTTTTTTAAATTACTTTAAGGTAAATTCTTTAAACCTGGTTTATATGTTACATCATGATTACCAATTTTAACACCATAAATCTTTTCATAATTTACAACAAACCCCTGCCAACCGCCAGCCATCGCTCCCCATACACCTGGAGAAAACGAAGCACCACCGGTTATAAATAAATTATCCAATAAAATCGATGACATCCTATTATTTGAGAAATTTGAAGGTGTTAATGCAAGACCTCCAATAGGATATTTAGAACCATATTGTATATATGATGCTGGTGAAATTGTTAAAATATGTTTAATTGGCGGATTCTTTTTAAAAACAGGCTCTATTTCCTGCAACTCTTTTAAAAATATTTCAGCTTGTTTATCTTTTTTTTGAATATATTTTTTATAGTCTTTTTTTCTTAATTCTATAAGTTTATCAATCTCATTCTGATCTTTTTCAAACATTACAATACATAAAACATAATATTTTTTATTATATAATTTATTTGGAACTAAAATTGTAAGTTTTGTATTACATTTATCCATATTTTCAGGAAGTTTATAAATATGATAAGCAAAATTAATTAATCCTGGATTTTCATCAACAACTTTTTTTTCAATTAAGTAAAAACAATAATAATCAGAATTTGGATAAGGTATCTTTTTAACTTTTTTTATTAATCTTGAAATTTTACTAATATATTTACCTCTGGCAATCAATGATTCTATTCTATCCTGAGCAACAGCAAGCACAACAATATCAGATGGAACTTTTTTTCCATTTATTAATACACCACCGGCTTTTCTTTTATTAAAGCTTACTGATTCTACTTCTGTATTGAGGTTTAACATTCCCCCCAGCTCAATAAATTTATCTGCCAGTTTGTCCGAAAGAGATTGAAAATTGTAATTTCCTGCCGGGCGTTCCGAATTATTTTCAAGAAAAGTCTGAATCATCAACAATTCTCCAGACCCAGTAACTTTATCAATGTCTACTCCCATAAAAGCTTCTGCAGCACCTAATATATCTTTAATTACTTGAGATTCAATACCAATGCTGTTTAAAACTTCAAGATAAGTCTTATCACTTAATAATTCAAAAACAGTTTTTGGCATTGTTAATAACATTTTTATTGACTGAAATACTGTAGGATTTATATAACATTTATAAAAAACATTCCTATAAAATTTAGCTAAATTTACAAAAAATTTATTAAGTTTTTTTTTCTCTTTTTTATTTTTAGTAAGATTTAATAAATCTTTTGCGCCGTTTTTAGTAGTAAATGAGAAAGGTTTTTCATTTAAAGGATAATACTGAAAAATATTGTTTACAATTTCCCATTCAATATTTTCAACACCAATATATTTTAAGAACAAATCAAAAGGTTCATTCTTCCCAAAATCACTAGTTATTAATGGAATATTTACTGTATACTCAACTTTATCTTTACCTGCATTTATTGTTTTTTTAAAGGCGGCACAAAATCCACCGGGTCTTTTATTAGAATCATAAATAACAACCTCATCATCAGGACATGCTTTTTTTAGCATTATCCCGTGAACTAATCCACCTAATCCTGCTCCCACAATTATCGTTTTTCTATTTTTATTTTTCACTAATTATAACTCCAGTTTATTTCTACCCTGTTTATTTCTTTATTGATATATTATTATTTAATTAAATTAATCTGAAGGTTTAGGGACACAAGAAATAGCAACAATATAATCATCAGAACTGTCAACTCTTACAAGCCTTATACCGCTTGCATTTTTCCCCTGCTGCGAAATTTGATCAGATGGGATTTTAATTGACATTCCTTTTGATGTAACAGCAACAACATCATCATCTTTACTTACCTGAATAACAGCTGCGACTTGACCTTTTGCTTCACTGCACTTATAATAACGCTGTCCGCCTGTAGCTCTTCCATGCTGCATATAATGTTCAAAATCAAGTCTTTTGCCAAATCCATATTCAGTAACCATTAACATTAAAGAATCTTCATCTACAATACATAATCCGCATAACTGATCATTTTTTTGTAGTTTTATCCCTGTTACACCTCTTGCGTTTCTGCCCATAGGCCTAACAGTATTTTCTTTTATCCTTAATGCTTTACCCATACGCGTTGCTAAAATTACTTCTTTTGATCCATCTGTTATTTTTACATCAATTACATCATCATCATCATCCAATTTGATTGCTTTTTTTCCGCTTTGCTGAATCCTGGTAAATTCAGTTAAAGGAACTTTCTTAACAACACCTTTTTTTGTAGCAAATAAAAAATGATGATTTTCATCTTCAAAATTTTTTACATCAATTACTGCATTTATTTTTTCATCTTCGCTAACACCGATAAGCATTTTAATTGTCTGACCTCTGGCTGTTTTTTCTAACAAAGGCAGCTCATGTACTTTTAATCTATATGCGAGCCCTTTATTAGTAAAAAACACTAGATAATCATGAGTAGAAGCAACAAACATGTGTTCAAGAAAATCGTCATCTCTTATTGCTCCGGAAGAGGCTCCTACACCGCCTTTTCCTTGACTCCTGTATTTACTAACTGAGGTTCTTTTAATAAATCCTTTATGTGTTAAAGTAATTACCATATCTTCTTTTTGAATTAAATCTTCAACTTCAAAATCCTCTATCTCATCAGCTATTATCTCTGTCCTTCTTTGATCAATAAATGGTTTTGTATCATTTAATAATTCTTCCTTTACTACTTCTAACACATTTCTGTCACTTGATAATATCTTCTTTAATCTTGCTATAGTTTTTAACAACTCTTCATATTCTTCTTTTAATTTATAACTTTCAAGATTTGTTAATCTCTGTAATCTCATTTCTAAAACAGCCTGTGCTTGAACATCTGTTAAGTTAAAATTATCCATTAAACCAATTTTTGCTTCGCTTACATCTTTTGATTTTTTTATTAATGCTATAATCGCATCAATATTTTCAATAGCAATTAATAATCCTTCTACAATGTGAGCTCTATCTTCTGCTTTCTTTAATTCAAACTTTGTTCTTCTATAAATTACTTCTTTTCTGAAATTTATATATGCCTGGATGGATTCCTTAAGGTTTAATACTTTTGGTCTGCCATTATCAAGCACCAGATTATTAATGCTGTAATTTATCTGAAGATTTGTATTACTAAACAGTTGATTTAAAATTACTTTTGGTATGAATCCTTTTTTTAATTCAATAACAATTCGCATTCCAGTTCTATCTGATTCATCTCTTATATGAGAAATACCCTTTATTTTCTCTGATTTTACCAGATCTGCTATTTTAATTATTAATTCACTTTTATTTACTTGGTATGGCAGCTCTGTAACAATTATTACATCTTTACCGCCTTTACCCTCTTCAACTGTTGCCCTTGCTCTTACCTGTACCTGACCTTTTCCTGTCTTAAATGCCTTTTTTATTCCGCCTCTTCCAAATATAATACCCGAGGTAGGAAAGTCCGGTCCTTTAACAAATTTAGACAATTCATTTATTGTTATTTCCGGATTATCAATTTGAGCTGTTATTGCATTAACTATTTCACCTAAATTATAAGGTGGAATATTTGTTGCCATTCCAACAGCAATACCAGAAGCACCAATAATAAAAAGATACGGTACTGCAGCAGGAAGGATTGAAGGTTCATTTAAAGAATCATCATAATTTGGAATATAATCTACTGTGTTTTTATTTATATCTTTAAGCATTAATTCTGCAATTTTAGAGAGTCGAGATTCTGTATATCTCATTGCAGCAGGAGGGTCTCCATCAACTGACCCGAAGTTCCCATGACCATCAACAGCAAGATAACGCATTGAAAATGTTTGAGCCATTCTAACTAAAGCACCGTATATCGCTTGATCACCATGAGGATGAAATTTACCTAAAACATCACCTACAACTCTACCGCATTTCTTATACGGTTTGTTTGACTGTAATCCCATTTCATTCATTGAGTATAAAATTCTTCGATGAACAGGCTTTAATCCATCTCTTACATCCGGTATAGCTCTACTTACAATAACGCTCATTGCATATGTCATATAAGAATTTTTTAATTCTTCTTCTATTTCAATTGGAATTACATTGCCCATTTATTTTTCCTAATTAATAATTTCGATTTAAATATTTTATTTATTTTGTTATAAATTTTTTGAATATAAAAAATCATTTTATATTCTGTTTTATAAAAAATCACACATCTAAATTTGTTACATAAGTTGCATTTTCTTGTATAAAATTTCTTCTGGATTCTACGTCTGATCCCATTAAAACAGAAAACATTTCATCTGCTATATATTCATCTTCCATGTTTACCTGTATTATATTTCTTGTTTCAGGATTCATAGTTGTATCCCAGAGCTGATCAGGATTCATCTCACCTAAACCTTTATATCGTTGAAGATCTATATTATTAGAATCAAGTTCATTTTCTTTCATTATTCTCTCTCTATCCTCATCAGTATATGCGTAAAAAATTTCTTTTTTTCCTTTAGTAGTAATTTTGTATAAAGGCGGCATAGCAATAAAAACATTTCCGTTTTCAATAATTGGCTTCATATATCTAAAAAAGAAAGTCAATAATAGAGTCCTGATATGTGAGCCGTCAACATCAGCATCTGCCATGATGATAACTTTCCCATAGCGTATTTTTGAATAATCAAAATCAGTACCAACATTTGCACCAATTGCAGCTATTACCGGCTGTAATTTATCATTAGATAATACTTTATCAATTCTTGATTTTTCAACATTTAACATCTTTCCCCATAAAGGCAATATTGCCTGAAAAGCTCTATCTCTTCCCTGTTTTGCAGAACCGCCCGCAGAATCACCCTCAACTAAATATATTTCACATATTTCAGGATCTTTTTCTGAACAATCTGCTAATTTACCAGGCAGCCCCATAGAATCCAATGCGCTTTTTCTTCTGGTTACTTCTTTTGCTTTTCTTGCAGCCATTCTTGCTTCATAAGCTAAGATAGCTTTTTGTATTATCAGTTTGGCACTTTCCGGATCTAATTCAAAAAACTTAGTTAATTCTTCATTAACTATTGATTCTACTATTCCTCTTACTTCATTATTTCCCAGCTTTGTTTTTGTCTGCCCTTCAAATTGAGGATTTTGTAATTTTACAGAAATAACCGCAGTTAATCCTTCTCTTACATCATCACCTTCAAGTCTTTCAACATTCTTTTTCTGCAAATTTAATCTTTTCATAAAATCATTTAGCGTTCTTGTCAAGGCAGATTTAAATCCGCTTAAATGAGTACCACCCTCAGTTGTATTAATGTTATTTACAAATGTATATGTATTTTCTGAATATGAATTTGAATATTCGATTGCAATTTCTAAATCAACATCTTCTTTTTCTGCTTTTATATAAATAGGTTTATGAATAGATTTTTTACTTTTATTTATAAACTGGACAAAAGAGACTATCCCGCCTTCAAATTGGAATACATTCTCTTTTTTTTCCGGCTTAATACGTTCATCAATTAAAACAATCTTTATATTTTTATTTAAAAAGGCAAGTTCTCTTAATCTATGTGCTAACACGTCATAATGTGGATTTAATTCAGTGAAAATTTCATCATCAGGTATAAACCAGACTCTTGTTCCATTAATATCAGTATCACCGATTATTTTAATTTCTTGCTCAGGTATACCTTTATTATATTTTTGAAAATATATTTTTCCGTCTTTATAAACATAAGCTTCCAGTTCTTTTGATAAAGCATTTACAACACTGACTCCAACACCATGAAGCCCGCCTGATACTTTATATGAATTTTTATCAAATTTACCACCCGCATTTAATTTTGTCATAACAACTTCTAATGCAGATAAACCGGTATCTTCATGTACATCTATAGGGATACCTCTACCATTATCTATTACTTCTATAGAATTGTCTTCTAATATTCTTACACTTATACTATCACAATATCCGGCTAACGCTTCATCTATTGAGTTATCAACAACTTCATAAACAAGATGGTGAAGCCCGTTTATACCTGTTGAACCAATATACATTCCGGGTCTTTTACGAACATGCTCTAAACCTTCTAAAATTTGAATATTTGAAGCATCATAACTATTTAAATTACTCATTTATTTACGTTTCCTCTGAATAATAATGACAAATAAAAAATTTGAAAAAAATCGGACGGATTCCATTTATTATACTTTTTATTTTAAAATTGGTCAAGATGTTTGGAGTATTTGAATGCGTTAAAAAGTGTATATATACTCTAATTTATACTGTAAAAATATCAAAGAGTTAATAAAATAACATTCTATTTCTTCTTTAAAAAAAATTTACTCATTATATCGTATCCAATCATATAAAGACATGGAATTATCAGTAATGTAATTGGTGTTGCAAATAGAATACCATAACCCAGAGATAATGCCATTGGTGCCATATATATATCCCTGCCGCCTAATCCATATGCTAGCGGGAGTAATCCGACAACTGTTGTAATTGATGTGAGTAAAATAGGTCTAAGTCTATCCGATGTTCCGGATGCTATTAAACACAATGTTTCATTTTTATCTTTTTTAACTCCATTTGTTCTAATCATTTTATTTAAATGATTTACAAGAACAAGCGAGTCATTAACTACTACACCTGCCATACCAATAATACCAAGCATTCCTAAAAAACTAAAAGGTTCTCTATGTAAAATGAATGCTAATATAACTCCACTTATTCCAAAAGGAATCGATAAAATTACAATCAAAGGTTGTGTTAATGAATTAAATAATAATATCAAAAGACAATAAATACCTAAAACAGCAAATATAAAAGTAAACATAATATCAAAAGCAGCGCGTTCTGTCTCTTCTCCCTCTCCACTTATCCTTAAGCTAATACCAGGATAATTTTTACTAATAACAGGCATATATTTTTCTAAAACTTTATTATTTACAGCCAAGGAAGTTGTTTTATCCTGTATAATATCTGCAGACACAATAGTTGATCTCTCACCATCAACATGATGATAAACTGAAGTCCCTGGACCAATATCTAAATAAGCAACTTTTTCCAGAGCAATTAATTCTCCATTTTTATTGGATATTCTCAGTTTATTTAAATAATTTAAATCTTGTCTAAACTTTTTATCCAATATCACTTTAAAATCAACATCCTCTTCACCATATCTGATGCTTGTTACATCCTGACCATCATAAGCAATTCTCACATTTTGAGCAATATCTGATACTGTTAAACCAAATCTGGCAAGATTATTAAATTTTATTTTTATTTTAATCTCTTCTTTTCCTGATTTATCATCTCTATCAACATCTTTGACTCCTTCAACAGATTGCAGATAATTAAATATCTCATTAACAAGCTTTGTTCTTTTTTCATCATCAGCACCAATAATCATAACCTCTACAGGTTTTCCTCCTGATGGACCAGTACCTGCATCAATGGAAAAAAAGTAATCATCAATTCCTTTTATTCTTGACATCTTTTCACGAACTTCCTCTACAATTTCATCAGCAGATCTTTTCCTTTTATTAAATGGTGTTAAATTAACATTTATAGATGCCAGATGCTCCCCTTCTGTTTCATTATGTCCCTCTAATTTTCCAACATTTGAAGAATAAGATTCTACTTCACTTTCAGATAATTCTTTAATAAGCTCTTCAACTTCCTTAATTTTATCATCTGTTGCATAAATTGATGAACCTAATGGCATTTGCATATTTATTAAAAATCCTGTTGATCCCTTAGTAGGGAATAAAATAAATTTCATTTTAGTAAATGCAAAAAGAAGTGTTCCTGATAATATAATAATGCCTATAAATAATGTTAAATATCTGAATTTTAATACTTTAATAATAATTTTTTCAAATTTTTCTTTTACTGGATTAAACCATTTTCTTCCAAATGTTTTCTTTTTCCCTTTTTCTTTTAATGTAGGCGCTATATGCGCTGGTAATAAAAAAAATGATTCAAATAAAGATAAAAATAAAGCTAAACTAACAGCAATAGGTATTACTCTAATAAAAGCCCCAACTTCT
This sequence comes from uncultured Spirochaetales bacterium, assembly GCA_964646595.1. Classification (GTDB taxonomy): domain Bacteria; phylum Spirochaetota; class GWE2-31-10; order GWE2-31-10; family JAFGQB01; genus CAZYID01. Next base: position 19,477 of record CAZYID010000033.1, read on the forward strand.
CCACCAAGAAAAAACATAGGTAAGAATGCAATAAAAGTTGTTAAAACTGTTGTTAATACCGGCATATAAACTTCATTAATTCCATTTACTGCGGCAAGCAGAGGAAGGTCTCCTTTTTCTCTTCTCTGAAAAATGTTTTCTGCAATGACAATTGCATCATCTACAATAATACCAATAATTAATACTAATGATGTAAGTGTAATACCATCAAGTTGAATATCAAATATTGGCAAAACAATAAGAGTTCCCAATAATGATATAGGAATTCCTAAAGCTACCCAGATAGAACTTCTGATAGATAGAAATAAAGATAAAACAATAAGGACTAATATTAATCCAATAAGCCCATTAGTACTTACAATTTTAAATTTATTTTCCACATTTTTTGATGCATCTTTTGTATACAAAAACTCAATATTTTTAGGCAAAAAATTCTTTTCTGCATTCACTAATTTTTTAATGCTTTTAACTGTTCGGATAATATCTGCATTTTCACTCTTTGTTACTACAAAAGAAATAGCTTTCTTGCCATTTATCCTTGGAATTATTTTTTCTTCTTCAAAGTCATCATATATTATTGCAAGATCTTTAACTCTTACATTATTTCCTTCAAATGTTGAGCGAATTATAACATCCCCTACTTCCATAGGATCTTCAAACTCTGCTAAAGTAACAACATTTTTTTCATTTGTATATGACTCAAGTGATCCCCCTGATGATTTTATATTTCTACTTTTAATTGCATTTATTATGTCATTCATTGGAACATGATAGGAAAGCATCTTATCAGGAGAAACCTCAACTCTTATTTCTCTAGCTCTATACCCATTCCTATAAACTTGTGATACTCCTGGAAGATCTTTTAACTTTTTTTCAAATTGACGAGCTGATTCTCTAAGATCAGAATAAGGTAAATCCTCACTTGATATTCCAACTTCAATAATAGGCATGAGTGTAGTCTTAACTTCAAATATAAATGGATTTTTAGTTACTTCCTCCGGCAAATCATTAACTCTTGATACAGCTTCCCTGATTTCAGTTTTTACTTTATCTCTATCAGAATAATC